>JAIULZ010000002.1 GCA_022565805.1 Balneolales bacterium | reverse complement strand
CCTGATACCTGATACCTGATACCTGATACCTGATACCTGATACCTGATACCTGATAAAAGATGTTTTTTAAAAAATCCCGTCGATCAAAATGGAAGAATACCCCAATGTCTCCGGCCTGCGAATCTTTTTTGCGGTCGGAGTTTAGGGAGTGGAATTTTTTTGATGAGGCGATGAAAGCCACTATTTCAGCTGATATACAGGTTTTGCTGAAGGAGAAATATTTTGAAGGATGTCGCGGAATTACCTTTACAGATGAGCTGAAATGGTTGATTACGGCTCAGGCTGCGGTGCTGCTGTCGGGCGGGGTAAGCGATTATTTCCCGCATCTGGATTCTATATTGCTGTATCCCGAGCGATATGTCGCGCCGGTTTATGAGGAGCATGAGGGCGGAATTGTTTCTTCGGGCGAAGAAGTGCGCAGTGGCGAGAGTTGGGAGGCCGGTACCATCGTTTTATCACTTGATGAAATACGCCAAAGTGGCATGCATGATGGCATATATACGAATTTAGTGTATCACGAGTTTGCGCATCAAATAGATCAGGAGCTGGATATTACCGGTAAAACAGAAATTTTTCTGGAAACGGGAAATAGCGGCGGCTTCCCCTGGATAGAAACATTTGCCGAAGCCTTTATTCGCTTTGAAAAAGATACGGCCCGGAAGAAAACCAGTATTCTGGATGCGTACGGTGCTGAGCATCCCGCTGAGTTTTTTGCGGTTGGTACAGAAGCTTTCTTTGGGATTCCTGATCGCCTTTGCAGGGAAAAGCCCGCTATTTACAAGCTATTTGAGGAGATTTACGCCATTGATATGAAAAAAAGGCTGCACAGACCCGTAGTGTAGATGAGCCCTGCAGCCATCATCGTAGACTTTTACATTAAAACAAACGGAAAGAAAACTGGAAGTTTATGACCGGCAAAACGCGCATCTGACGCGTTGAGTCCCGTAATAGTTCCTGCTGTTCCTGTAATACATCAGGTTCTAAACTTTCGGAGCTGAGCGTAGATACAATGCCTCCATGATACATCAAACCTGCTTCGACAGACAGATATAGCATTCTGCTACGCGACAGAAGCCGGCCGTATCCCATCCCGGCATAAGGGTAGAATCCACCCTCGACTTCGTGCTTTACATTCAGGTCGTCGAATTCGTCGGGACTGATGGTAAGCCAGCGGAACGAATTTCTGGTGTCATCAGAAAATGAGAAAGTACTGCTGCTGCGTGTAAAAGAGCCGCCCAGCGTAAGGTACCAGCGATTCGTAAGATGAATATTTGTAAGAATAGAAGCGGAAAGCGCGCTGTAGGCAGATTCTCCGTAGGCGTTAAAGATGCGACTGTTTAAAGGAGTTGAAAAACTCATCCCGGATACGGCGGCCCTCAGGTGAACACCCCGGAATACTTCTGTAATGACTTCTCCCCCTAATCCCGTAGTTCCGGCTTTGGCAGCAAATGCCACGCGTACATTTCTTCTTCGCCTCTGTTCTACAGACTCGGCATATTCCCGGACTTCGGGCAATTTCATGATGTCTTCATTCTCTTTATTTGTTGCCTGTTCCGCTAATTGTGGATTAGCCTCAATAAAATCATAGAGTTCCAGATACCCGCCGCCACTATGTAGTCTGGGCCCCCAATACTCAGAGCTGTAAATTTCTACAACAGAAACGCCAAGGCTGGTGCTTGCGTGGATCATTTCAAGGAAGCCATCCTCATTTCTGATTACAATTCCAACATGATTTACGTGAAGAGATCCGCTAAAAAAAACCAAATCTCCGGGCCGAAGATCATCAAAATCTATGGGTAAAGCTTCCCGCTGCTGATAGCGGGAAACTCGAGGGACTTCTATATCAAACTTTTTGAAAACGTGGTAAACAAAACCGCTGCAATCGAAGCCATTTGGCGTTGCGCCACCCCAGCGGTAAGGAACCCCCATATATTCATGGGCATAGTCGACTATAGATTGCCGTACTCTCAATAATTCTGCTTCTTCTTCGGCTTTCTTACTACCAAAAAGGTCTGAAAAGATTTCTGAAGCGGCATCTTCCGTAAGACAAAACCGAATGCTGTTATCATCTTGAGTATAGGAAGTATGGCTTTTTGATGTTACAAGATTTCCCGGAGTTGCAGCCATTACGGAAACTGCTAAGATAATAGAAGTTAACATTCCACTGCTTATCCGTATAAGCTGCTTTATTGGTTTTGATGGAGTAACTGCTTTATTCATAACGATAAAGACTTTAGTGAAGGCTTTAGGATTAAATTATTGCATAATTCCCTATGATCGGAAATTTGGCTGTGGTATATAAATTTTAAGGTGGCAATTGCGGCCGCGCGGCGGGTTATAGTATAGTTTGCGCCTTTAAATGAGTACAACAGTATGAAGTATATTCAGATTTTGCATACAGAGTACATTAAAGTCCTCTGTATTAACTGTCAGGGATAGTTAGTATGGTTCTAACACAGTTTTTGGGTTGTAAAAGAGAAAAGAATGTTGCATTGAAAATTAGCTAAAAAGACTAAGATGAGGGTTTGCTTTGCACCCTCAATAAGATCTTTGGAAGTCTTTTTAATATATGCGTAAAAAAAGTGGTTGGAGTATCAGAAGGATCTGCAAAATTTTTTTGACCGCCTTCTGCCATGTGGCATTAGCTAACTGACCCAAAGCAGCCCGTGTTGCGGGTGTACTTTCCCGGTATTTAATTCTTACCAGAGCAGCTGATTTCCAAAGTCAGGGTGCTATCCGTAAAAATTCAAAAACACTTTTCAAACGAAAATAGTAGAGTTGTAAGAGGAGTATAATACGATTATTGTAGAAACAGCTTGAAAGCCTAAAATTGATGATGCAACTTAATTTGCATTCTACATATCCCGATATTGGATAAGATTGGCTTCGACTCTGCAAAGATATTTTAATCAGTTTTTTTCAGGGCTCTTGTTTCTGATCTTTTATCCTTCTGCTTACCGCATATGGTTCAATAGTTTACCTCGAAAAAATACATCAGACCCGAAAATCAGATTTTTAATTACCAGTTTACGAAAAAAGGCTTTATACAGCTTTCTGTATTACCCCTTTTTCTCTCTCGTTTCTTTGGCTATTCGCACTAATACCCGAAAAAGCCGCTGTTGAGAATCGATTTGAGGCAGATATTCCGGATGCCATTGTAAGCCAATTACATAAGGATTATTCTTGAGCTCGATGGCTTGCACAACTCCGTTTGGTTCTTTGGCAACATACCAAACCCCGTCTCCGGGTTTTGCCGCTGCCTGATTGTGAAGGCTGTTCACTTTTGTACGAGTTGTTTCCAGAATTGCAGCCAGACTGCTTTCGGGTTCCAAAATGATGTCTTTACGAGGGTATATGGTATCTGCTTTAGGAGTTTCGTTATAAAACTCAGTTATATCCTGATGAAGCGTTCCCCCAAAGTGAACATTTATGAACTGTGCGCCCCTGCAAATTCCTAAAACAGGAAGATTTTCGCGTAAAGCTATTTCAAGTAATTCTTTTTCTATACGATCGCGCTCGGGGTCGGGTTTTGCATTATGACCAAGCGAAAAAATATTCCGAGCCAGAGAAATACCAAAACTTACAAAGAAAAATACGAACCGTATCCAGCTCCGGCGCGGTTTTTCTTCACTTAGCTCTTTTAAACGTTTAAGGTCTTCTGCCCCGTATAGCTCAGGGCTTATATCGGCCCCACCGCCCAAAATTAAACCGTCTAAAACGGGAATTTTTCGCCACATATTCGGGCGAATTCTTCTGGCTATACCTCCTGCACGCCATACAGCAAGCCACGTAAATATCCATGCTACAAACCCACCTTTATCCGGTCCTGTTACACCAATTACAGGTTTTCTCTTATTCTTTGTCATTTAAACCATTTTTGTATCTGACTAGAAATCACACTGATAAACCGTTGTCCTGGGTTCTCCAGATAGTCCAGATAGGAAGTTCTAAGGCGATCCAGCTTTGATTTACTCGATGCAATTCTTTCAACAACAACCCAGTGGTTCCACTCTTCGGCAAGAGACCACTCTGGGTTAGAAATATCACAATTAGGGAGCCTGTAATGAAAAGTTGGCCTGCTGCTCGTAAGGCCGTCATCCACCACTTTTAAGACCCGTTCTTCGTCTATAAATGTAAAGAGAGGAAGCATATCGAGCGGACGATTACGGGTTGGGTTGTGTTTCAGATAGTCATCTATGAGCGTTTCTATATCAGGATTATAATCTTTTTGCATAATGCACTTGGCATAAGAAGAGGGAAACGGATCGATATAAGGCGTTATCTGCCGGGTTGTATCAACATCGTGCCTTTGCTCCAGCCAGTCGTACATTATGATGAAAGCACGCAAGAAATCCCGAATTTCGGATGCCTCAAGCGAAGGTACTTCGGGGTTTAGGTGGAGTCCGAAGGCATTGAACACAGACGACTTGGTTCCTTCGGCAGCCTGTTCATAAAGAGCTCCTCGTAATTTATCCAGCTCCGGCAAATCGGTTATCAGTATAGGCGGGCTTACAATTTCCATCGGTACAAAGTCCATTGCAGAATTTGCGATTATATCCTCGATTTTGTCGGCTAGTTTTTGTCTTCCTTTTACAAGTTGGTTCAGGTAGGCCGCCATCTTTCCATCTTTAAGAAGGCTTGCGTCTAACTCTACAGCAAAAGGCCCATAATCGCTAAACTGTTCGGTATGTATATCGCTCACATATTTACCATGATAGGTAATTTCACCTCCGTACAGTTTTTGGATAGATTCTGAAATATCTTTCAGATTCATACCGCTGAATTCCAATTCAATGCCCATTTTCCGGGCTTTGCCCTCAAAGTTTTTCGAATAAGGTGAATTTATCATGTCAATAAAGATGAATTAAGCAAAAAATCGTAAGAAAATGACTAAAAATTATTTTTAATGCAAAACAGACCTTATTTTACAACAACTTAATGAAATAAAACTACTGGGTTTTCAAAAGTTGTATGAAAAGCGCAGGCGTAAAAGCTCTTAGTATTTAATGAATTGCGTTTCAAAAATGGTCTGACCAAATATAAGAATTGTTGATGCTACGTAAGTTAGTAGTCAATTGAATTTTTTTTATAAAATTCTAAAATTCGGCGCAAATCTTCTGCAAAGCTATGCTGAACGATGCTAATATTAAATAGAATAACAAGAGTATGCGGTCTATCGTGCTAATACCCAATAGTTTAATAAATATGAAAAATCGAAAAGGAAATTATTTTGTCTGAAATAAAACAAGGCGATACCGTAAAAGTACACTACACCGGAACACTGGAAGACGGAACTGTATTCGACTCCTCAGAAGGGCGTGAGCCGCTCGAGTTCGAAATCGGTGCCGGTAAAATTATACCTGGTTTTGAAAAAGCCGTATTAGATCTGAAGCCTGGCGATTCTACTAAAATCGAAATCCCAAGTACTGAGGCTTATGGCGAAAAAAGAGACGATATGATGATCGAGGTAGAACGCGAGAAGCTTCCCGAAGATATCAAACCAGAGCTTGGTCTTCAGCTTCAGCTACAGCAGCCTAATGGGCAGCCAATGCCTGTTGTGATTTCTGCGCTTACAGATAGCCACATCACCTTAGATGCTAACCACCCGCTTGCTGGTAAAGATCTTACCTTTGATATTGAGCTGGTAGCTGTTAACGCTTAATTGCATTAAGCTATACGCAGTAATGCTAAATTAAAAAGCTGACCCGAATTGTATTCCGGGTCAGCTTTTTTTATTTATTATCTTAGAAAAGCGGGCTATACATCAAAACGAATGCCCTGAGCCAATGGTAGTTCGCTGCCCCAATTAATGGTATTGGTTTGTCGGCGCATGTAGGCTTTCCAGGCATCGGAGCCAGATTCGCGACCGCCACCGGTTTCTTTTTCGCCACCGAAAGCTCCGCCGATTTCTGCCCCGCTCGTGCCAATATTAACATTGGCAATACCGCAATCGGATCCTATATGACTCAGAAATGTTTCGGCTTCACGCATATTAAGCGTAAAAATTGATGAACTTAAGCCCTGTACTACGCCATTATGCATCGCAATGGCTTCATCCAGTGTTTTATATTTCATGAGATACAAAATAGGTGCAAAGGTTTCGTGTTGCACAATTTCGTAATGGTTTTCGGCTTCACATACAGCCGGGCGCACATAGTGTCCGCTTTCATAGCCCTTGCCTGTTAAAACTTCTCCGCCAAACAGCACATTGCCGCCTTCTTGTTTTAGCTTTTTTAAGGCTTGCTGCATGTTATTAACGGCATCAGAATCAATGAGCGGACCCACAAGAGTATCGGCTTCAAGCGGGTTCCCGATGCGCACTTTTTCGTAAATTCCCAGCAGTCTATCCTTAACTTTATCGTAAACATCTTCATGAATAATTAGTCTGCGGGTGCTTGTACAGCGTTGACCAGCCGTTCCAACTGCGCCAAAAACGGTGGCACGAACCGCCATTTCGAGATCTGCTTCTTTGGAAATTATGATGGCATTGTTACCCCCAAGCTCCAGAATGGTTTTTCCAAGTCTTTCACCGGTAACTTTAGCCACTTCTTTGCCCATGCGTGTAGAGCCGGTTGCAGAAATAAGCGGAACTCTGCGGTCTTGTGTAAGCCATTCTCCGGCTTCTCGTTCTCCAGTGATGAGACAAAATACACCCTCAGGTAAATTATTTGCTTTCAGCACGTTTGCCACAATATTCTGGCATGCCACGGCGGTTAAGGGTGTTTTTTCTGATGCTTTCCAAACTACAACATCTCCACAAACTGCGGCCAGCATTGCATTCCAGCTCCAAACCGCAACCGGAAAATTAAATGCGCTAATTACCCCAACAATGCCAAGCGGATGGTACTGATCGTACATGCGATGGCGCGGTCTTTCGGAGTGCATCGTAAAGCCATAAAGCTGTCGGGAAAGACCAACGGCAAAGTCGCAGATATCGATCATTTCCTGAACTTCACCCAAACCTTCCTGGTAAATTTTTCCCATTTCCCAGGTTACAAGTTTGCCCAAGTCTTCTTTATACTTACGGAGCTCCAGCCCGATTTGACGCACAATTTCACCTCGCTGTGGTGCTGGCATCATTCTCCATTCTTCAAACGCTTTTTCTGATGCCCTAATTACGGCCTCGTAGTCCTCTTTGCTGGTCGCGGTAACCTCACCGATAAGGGAGCCGTCTACAGGCGAGTAGCTTTTAATTGTTCTTGCAGATTTGCCACCGCCTACGGTTTTTTGTCCGGTAGAGGTTCCTTCATTGTGTGCGGAAAGCCCCAGGTTTTTTAAAAAATTCATGTTGATAAAATGTTTTTGTCGAATTCAGATTAATAAGCAGAGTTTATAGGAATAGCTTTGTTGCGCATCCAGAATTCTGCAATACAGGTTTAATAATATAATTACAAGCCTGATTCCGGTTTGCCGGATTCAATAATTTGATGCCAAAATACTGCACTTCAACGAGAAAGACGAACTATTTAGCGGGCTTTGTGAAATGCCTTTTTTGCCCGGATTTCTTCCACTAAAAATGTGAAATGAAGTTTACTGAAAAGGCTTCAAGATTCATTAAATTAGGATAAATACAGTCGAGACTTTTTATAGCTATAGTCATCAGAAGTGGATTTTTTATATGATGAAAAAGGTTTTGTCTCAAGCTGTTGTATATCGTAGGAATCCCAAAATTACAATTTGAATTGTGTTTCAACCACTAAAGGGAACCAAAGTTTTAGAACTAGCTGGTGTTCTTGCCGGACCATCAGCGGGGATGTTTTTAGCGGAACTTGGAGCCGCGGTTATCAAAATCGAGCGCCCTGATGGCAATATTCCGGGAGACGTTACCCGAAGCTGGCTTACCGCTGCCGAGCGATTGGCTCAGCCAGAAAATAACGACGGACGAAGCAGCTATTTTAACGCTATTAACTGGGGGAAAAAGTCGTTGCTGGCAGATTTTAATAATCCGGATGATCTCGGGAAAATTCTGGAAATGGCCGAAACGGCAGATATTGTTCTTACAAGCTTTAAGCCCGGTGATGCGCAAAAATTCGGGTTGGATGAAAAAACGATATTAAGCAGGAATCCGGGCTGTATTTATGCAACTATTACGGGGTTTGGCAGCGCAGATCCGCGTCCGGCCTACGACGCTCTTATACAGGCCGAAGCGGGATTCATGTACCTGAACCGGGAGCCCGGTGCTATGCCTGCCAAAATGCCTGTAGCGCTCATGGATGTTCTGGCTGCGCATCATCTTAAGGAACTCATCCTGGCGGCATTCATAGAAAGGGAGAAAACGGGAAAGGGCGTGTATTTGGATGTTTCACTTTTCGAGGCGGCGGTTAGCTCATTGGTTAATCAGGCTTCGCTGTATTTGTCTGCCGGTATTCGACCGGAACCAATGGGTAGCGAGCATCCGAATATTTACCCCTATGGCAGCTGTTTCCGTACTGCAGAACAACGCGATATCGTGCTCGCTGTGGGCACCGATTCGCAGTTTTTTAAGCTATGTACTTTCCTCGGTATACCTGAAGTTTTTAAGCAGCAAAAGTTTAGTACTAACCCGCAACGCTCCGTAAATCGCGATGAGCTACGAAGTATTCTTGAAAATGCTTTTTCTACGGTTGAGCACACGAATTCATTTTTAGAGAAAATCCAAGCTGCAGGTATTCCGGCAGCCCTTGTAAAAACAGTGCCGGAAGCGATCGAGGCCTATCGAGGGTCTTTCAAAACTCATAAAAATGGCAGCATAGAAGGTTTGCCTCAACTTACTGGCAGGGTAAATGAAATTCCTGCAGCCGGGCAGCTAAACGCACCGCCCGTAATTGGGAAATCAATTTCTCAAAAATAATAAATCAGTTCATCTTCACAGTTCGAATTGAAAGATCACTTCTTAGATTATCGCTTTAATGTCTTTGGGTAGAGGTATCTCAGGCAGGTTTCGTAAATTCAAGAATATCCCGTACAGGGCTTATTTTAATCTGCGCTATTACTGACCTCTGACTGTTGACTGACCTTTGCTCCCGGTCTTCCTGTATGACGAATTACGCTGTAGGTAATATCATCCAGCGTGGGCATATCGCCGATAAAATTTTCGAGTGAGGCCTGTATTTTGCGTACTATAGACGGCGCTTCCAGCGAGCCGTAAATATCCATAAGCGACCTTGTGCGCTCGGTTCCAAATTCTTCCCCAATCCGGTTTCGCGATTCGGTAATGCCATCGGTGTAAAAAAGCACTGAATCTCCTTTTTTAAAAGGAATTTTGCTCTCCTTCATAAATGAGGCAAGCCGGTCGGTGCGGGTCATACCGAGGGCAAATCCGGGGGTTTGCAGCAGGCTCGTTTTATCGGTTGCCGCGTTATACAAAACAGGAGGATTATGGCCGGCCCGAACGTAAATAAAATGATCCTCATCATTCGGAAAAAAAGCGGCGCAGGCCGTAATAAATGTTTTGTCGCTACGATAGGATTTTATGAAGTCGTTGAGCTCCAGAAAAAGTTCTTTAGGACTCGGCTTCACATTTTTAATGATAAGATGAACCAGCGCCTGAAACCGCACCATATATAGCGCTGCCGATAAACCTTTGCCCGAAACATCTGCAATTACATAGTAAATGCCGGCATCGGTGTGGATTACATCAACGTAATCTCCGCCTACTTCCTGAGCCGTGTTTGCAAAAGAGCAAATATGAATCCCATCCTGCTGAATATCCGGGGAGGGAAGCAGAGAGACCTGAATATCTTTGGCTAAATCAATTTCCTGCTTTACATCCAGCTTTTCCAAAAGCTCAAGCATCAGAATAATTACGATGGCGCCAAAGCTCGCTAACTGGAAAAAAAGAAGACCTGAAAAAAACAAAGAGCTAATATAACCGACCAAAGAAGCCCCAAAAATAAGCCTTCGGGATGGAGTCATGCGCTGAGTTAAAGCGCTGATGAGCCTGAAAATCTTTTCCAGGCCTCCCATTTCACTACTATCAAGTCCCTGTTTGCCGGCAATGGCTTCCTCATACAACGCTTTAAGACGACGGCCGTCGTTTTGAAAGTCTTTTTCGAGCTGAGCTCTGCTCATCCCGGTGGTATATTCCCGATAAAAAGATTTCGTTTGGTCTAAAGCAGATTTTGTTTCGTTTTCGAGTTTCATGCTAAGTTATTTGCCGGGTTGTGAAAGCATCACCGATGATGGGTGATAAAAGACAGAGAGGCCGAGGCTGTCATCCGTGTAAATAAGAATTTGGAATATAGGAACTCTATGCCATTTTGCTGGTACGGAAAACATACTAAGGGGTTTCAGTATAAAAGTATGCTTTGTTTAAAGACACGCATCAAGTTATGCTATCTCAAGGCAAATAAAAAGAAAATAGAGTGTACAGCTTCTGGTTTAAAGGCTTGTAAGATGCAGTTAATATTGAGTATTTATTTTTGGTAACTGCTCTAAAAAAATATCAGGAATATCAGTTACCTGCGTATATTGGGGACACCTTTTTTTGCGCAATTTGCTACAAAAAACATTCTGCCTGCAGATAACCGGTGCCTGTAATCCGTTACTAAGTTTCTTGTCTGTATTTAATTTATAAGAAGGCATTGTAAAGCCTTCTACAAGCTTTTTTTGGCTTTTCGATATTTACCTGTATTCTTAAATAGTCCTTTTCCCCGCATAGTTCGCAGTTAATACACAGGGTTTTTTAATTTTGATGTATAAATTAGCTGGCTATGCATTACATCATACCGGCATGAAAGAAACACGTCTTGTTCTTGATATGCTGCAGCAGCCCGACGACGTAACCTGCGGCCCAACTTGTCTTCATTCTGTATATCGTTATTACGGTCTTGATTACAGGCTCGAAGAAATTATAAATAGCGTGCGCTCTCTGCACGATGGGGGTACGCTTGGGGTTTTACTCGGTCTCGATGCCCTCGAAAAAGGCATGATTGCAGAGCTAATTACATATAATCTTACTGTTTTTGATCCGGCATGGGTTGCGTTAAGCCGCGGCGAGCTTATTCAGAAACTGAAACAGCAAGCAGACATCAAAGATGACCATAAGCTGAGAGTGGCTTCCGGCCATTATATCGATTTTTTGCTGAATGGGGGCAAAATCAAGTTTCAGGAGCTTACTGCCGGACTAATTCAAAAACTTTTAAAGAGGCAAACACCTATTCTGGCAGGTCTCAACGCAACGTATCTGTATGGCTGCTCGCGGGAGCGATATTCTGGTAATGAATCGGTGTATGATGATGTCGGTGGGTATCCAACGGGGCATTTTGTTGTAATTTATGGCTACAATAAAGAAAAAAAAGTAGCGCTTATTGCAGATCCGCTTCATCATAATCCGGCCTATAAAACACCATATTACGAAGTTCCAGTACCGCGATTGCTAAATGCAATCCTGCTCGGAGCTCTTACATACGACGCAAACCTTCTTATTTTAAAACACCCCACTCAAGAATAATAACTATTATGCATCATCTCATTGTCGTAAACCAGGAGAAAGACTGGAAGTTTAATATTCCCGGGGTAGAAGTGGTTTCGGCCAGGAAATATCTCACAGACCCCGTATTCAGCGAGCAGAAAAACGTTCGTGTTTATAACATGAGCCGATCGTACCGGTACCAAAGTGCGGGATATTATGTTTCGCTGCTTGCTGCGGCGAGGGGGCATCGTCCATTGCCAGATGTAAACACGATACAGGAAATGAAATCCCAAACTATTGTGCGGTTTGTTTCCGACGATCTGGATAAGCTCATTCAGGTTTCTCTGGCTTCACTAAAGTCTAAAGATTTTGTTTTAAGTATTTACTTCGGCAGAAATTTAGCCACTAAATACGATAAGCTGAGCCGGCATTTGTATAGTTTATTCGAGTCGCCGCTTATACAGGCAAGATTTAGCCACAACGGCACCAAGTGGCTTCTACAGGCGGTAGGGCCTATTGGCGCGGGAGATGTGCCCGAAAGTCATCGTCCTTTTCTTGCAGAAGCCGCAGCGATGTATTTTTGCGGAAAGCGTATTTCAGCACCAAAAAAAACGGTATACCGTTACAGCATGGCCATACTTCATAATCCGGAAGAAAACGGGGCGCCTTCAGACGAGCGGGCATTGCAGCTTTTCAGCAAAGCTGCCGAGCGTGCCGGAATCGAGTGTGAGCGCATTTCCCGCGATGACTATAATCGATTGGCCGAGTTCGATGCTCTTTTTATTCGGGAAACAACATCCGTAATGCATCATACCTTTCGTTTTGCGCAGCGTGCAGAGGCCGAAGGACTTGTCGTTATGGATGATCCTGATTCCATTTTGAAATGTACCAATAAAGTATATCTGGCAGAAATCGTGCAGCGTTATCATCTGCCGGCGCCCAAAACACTTATTTTGCATAAAGATAATCTTGGGCTAATCGAATCGGAGTTGGGGTTTCCCTGTATTTTGAAACAGCCCGACAGTTCTTTTTCTCAAGGTGTGATGAAAGCATCTAATCCTAAAGAGCTGGAAGAGAAAGCAGGATTATTGCTCGAGAAATCCGATTTGATAATTGCACAGCAGTTTATGCCCACAGAATACGATTGGAGAATTGGTATTTTAGACCGGAAACCGCTGTTTGCATGTCGTTATTTTATGGCCGATAAACACTGGCAAATTATAAAGACAGACAATAAAGGGCAGATGAAGTTTGGCAAAAGTGAAACCGTACCCTGGGAGCTGGCGCCGGCAAACGTAATTAAACTGGCGAAAAAAGCCGCCGGCCTTATTGGCGACGGCCTTTATGGCGTAGATATAAAGTATAACGATGGCAAATGTTATCTTATCGAAATTAACGATAATCCTAATATGGATGCCGGTGTAGAAGATGCAGTGCTGAAAGATGAACTTTATAATAAGATTGCGGAGGTTTTCCTTCGCAGAATAGAGCAGAAAAAAGAAAAGGGGTATAGCTAAGCTATGGGTATACGTAAATGGAGTTTGTTTGAAGTTGCCGGCATCGAGCTGGAGTACATGATTGCCCGGCGCGATACGCTGGATGTTGCCGCGGTATGCGATCAGCTTATGAAGCATGCTTCCGGTGGCGATAAAGTGGTTGATGAACTGGATTTCGGAGAAATTGGTTGGTCGAATGAGCTGGTTAACCACGTGTTAGAGTTTAAAACAAGCCGACCCGCACCGATGCACGCGCTCGAAAGCTATGCAGGACGCTTTCAGCAGCAGGTTATTGCCGCTAATCATCAGCTGGCTGCTTTTAATTCTATGTTGCTTCCAGGTGCTATGCACCCGTGGATGGATCCTATGAAGGAAACCATACTCTGGCCGGAGGCTTACAATGAAATTTATGAAGCCTATAACCGAATTTTCGATTGTCGCGGGCATGGCTGGGCCAACCTCCAAAGTATGCACATAAACCTGCCATTTCGGGATGATGCCGAGTTTGGCAAACTTATGGCCGCAATTCGCTATTTAATGCCCATAATGCCAATGCTAACCGCTTCGTCTCCCGTTGCAGACGCACGACTCACGGGTTTTGCCGATTATCGTTTGCATGTGTACCGTTCGAATGCCAAAAGGGTACCGTCGGTTTCCGGTAACGTAGTTCCCGAACCGGTTTTCGATATAAAGGGTTATGAAAACGATGTTCTGAAACCTATTTATAAAGATATTGCCCCCTATGATCCCGAAGGTATTTTGCAGTACGAGTGGCTAAACTCCCGTGGCGCAATCGCCAGATTCGACCGTTCAGCAATCGAAATACGTATTTTGGATGTGCAGGAGTGTCCGGCCGCAGATATTGCCGTTGCCGCTTTAATTTGTGATGTGCTGCAGCTTTTGGTAACAGAAACCTGGAAAGACCTTAGCTACTTAAAGGCGTTCGAAGGCGAAAAACTGCAAACGATCTACAACGAGTCTGTGTGCACGGGCAGCGAAAGCTGTATAACCGATAAAGAATATCTGGCTGGGTTAGGCTTCACTAAAAAACGAGCAACCGCCAAAGAGCTTTGGGCTTATTTATATTCTACAACCGGCCTGCGCCTGCCCGCTGCAGAATATATTTTGGATAATGGCTCACTTTCGCAACGTATAACCCAAAAACTGGGTAAAGATCCATCCAAAGAAGATCTGCATGCAGTTTGGCAAACGCTTGGTACTTGCCTCGATAAAGGCCGTCAGTTTATTTAAGCGTAGTAAATGCTGCTTTTCGTAAACTCAGTTATTTTTTAAAAACTTCAATTCGATCAGCGAAAACTTTTGGAGAAGTTTATATTCCCTTCAGAAAGGAACAATTTGCTGGAATGGATTGCACATTTGCGCGCTTTTATAGGGTGATGGGTTCCAGCCCTGAATTGGGTGCTGCGTGTTTAATGTGCGCCTACTTCTCCTCTGCGTGCCAAAAAAGGCTTTATGTTGCCTTATTCGACTAATGTTCATAAAAGTATAGATGGATGTCTCAAAAACAGGCTAAAGTATTTTTAATCGACGGTCATGCGCTTGCGTACCGTTCTTATTTTGCGTTTATAAATGCCAATCTCAGAAATTCGGATGGAACCCCAACCGGGCCGGTGCTGGGCTTTGCCAATACCGTAGTGAAACTGCTCGAATCGGAGCATCCCACCCATATTGCGGTAGCCTGGGATACCCACGCCCCTACATTTCGTCATGAAATGGACGAAAACTATAAGGCAAACCGGCCACCACAGCCCGACGACCTGCGGGTAACCATACCGTTAATGAAAGACATGGTTACGCATTTTGGCTTTATCAATATCCAAAAAGACGGATATGAAGCAGACGATATTATAGGTACTTTGGCGTATCAGGCGGGGCAGGAGGGCGCAGAAGTATTTATGGTAACGCCCGATAAAGACTTTATGCAGCTGGTAACCGAGCGCGTAAAAATGTATAAACCGCTCAATAACGGCGATGGGTTCGATGTGGTAGATATCGAAGGGGTAGTCAAATACTTTGGTGTACCTCCGGAGAAAGTAATAGACGTGCTTGCCATAATTGGCGATACCTCCGATAATATCCCGGGTGTTCCCGGTATTGGAAAAAAAGGCGCGCCAAAACTTATTCAGGAATACGGTAGCCTCGAAGCCGCCATTGAAGCCGCGCCAGGGATGAAGGCAAAACGCGCTCGTGAAGGCCTCAGCCAAAACAAAGATCAGGCCTTGCTATCCAAAAAAATGATAATTATCGATACAGAAGTACCAGAGACGGTACACTGGTCGAGCCTGCTCTGGAAAGGACCGGACTACAGCAAACTGAGCGATTTTTTTCAAAAAATGGAGTTCAGAACGCTATCCCGAAAGTTTTCCGGTGATAATGTTTCCACTTCAGCCGCGCAAGCAGGAAAACAAACTGCAGGTGCAGGCTCCGGCAGCGCCAACAAAGCGGATGGCGCACAGGGCGACTTATTTGGTACGGGGCATCAGCAGTCTTCTGGTCCGGATGTAAGTACGTTTGATGCGCAGACAGTAAACTACGTGTTAATATCGACTGAGGATGCCGCCGCCAAGCTGGCCCAAAAACTCCTGAGCGCATCCTCCTTTTGTTTTGATACTGAAACCACCGGCACCGATGCTATGACGGCCGAGTTAATCGGAGTCTCTTTTTCCTTCAAAGAAAAAGAAGCATACTATGTCTGTATTACAGACGAAGATGAAAGTGGATTGACCGTGCAGGCTTTTCAGCGAATTTTTAAAGATGTATTTAGCTCAGAAAACCTGAAGATTGCGCACAATTATAAATATGATTATACCATGCTGTCGCGCACTGGCTTTGAGGTAGAAGGTCCGCTTTTCGACACCATGATCGCAGCATATCTTATAGACTCTAACCAAAAGCTGAGCATGGACGAGCTCAGCCGAACATACTTAAACTACAGTCCGATTTCTATTACCGATCTTATCGGAAAAGGCCGCAACCAGAAATCGATGAAAGATATTCCGGTTGATAAAGTGTATCCGTATGCTTGTGAGGATGCGGACATCACCTTTCGGCTGTACAAACTTCTTTCAGAAAAGCTCGAAAAAGACGATTTGAAGGAAATTGCCGAAAATGTGGAGTTCCCGCTTGTTAAAGTACTGGCTAGAACCGAGCTTAGCGGAATTGGGATAGACGTGGAGATGCTGGCACTTTTTTCTGAAGAGCTCCGCAAGGATATGGAAAAAGTAGAAAAGCAAATTATCGAGGAAGCCGGGGAGAGCTTTAACATAAATAGTCCGGCGCAGCTTGGGGATATTCTCTTCGACAAACTCGGGCTCCCGGCTGGTAAGAAAACTAAAACCGGTAAATATTCCACGAACGAGCAAATTCTCAGCGATCTTGCCGCGCAGGGATACAGCCTTCCGGGACTCGTACTCGACTACCGCTCACTCACAAAGCTTAAATCGACCTATGCCGATGCGCTCCCAAAGCTGGTTCATCCCGAGACCGGAAGAGTACACACAAGCTTTAATCAGCATGTAGCGGCAACCGGAAGGTTGTCTTCTTCGCATCCCAATTTGCAGAACATTCCTATACGCACCGACCGCGGCCGTGAAATAAGAAAAGCGTTTATAGCCGACGAAGGGTCAAAACTGCTGGCCGCAGATTACTCGCAAATCGAGCTGAGAGTAATCGCATCCATCTCCGAAGATGAAGCGATGATGGAGGCTTTCAAGCAGCATGAAGATATTCACGCCCGCACGGCCATGGAAATATTCGGACTCGATTCTTTAGATGAAGTGGATCGGGACATGCGCCGGAAAGCTAAGGAAGTTAACTTTGGGATTCCTTACGGAGTAAGTGCGTTCGGACTTGCGCAGCGGCTGCAAATAGATCGTACCGAGGCGAAAAGTATAATTGATGCTTATTTCAATCGCTTCCCCGGTATCCGCAGCTATATCCAAGAAACTACAAATTTTGCAAGAGAACATGGATACGTAACTACGCTGTTGGGTCGCAGAAGATATATTCCCGAAATACGTTCATCAAACCCGAATATGCGGGGCTTTGCTGAGCGTACAGCCATTAATATGCCCATACAAGGCACGGCTGCTGATCTTATAAAAATTGCTATGATTCGCCTTGAAAAAGCACTGCGCAGCGGTAAATTTAAGAGTCGCATCGTGCTTCAGGTGCATGATGAACTACTGCTCGAAGTACCCGAGGCCGAGCTTGATGAAGTAAAATCTCTCGTTATTAAGGAAATGGAGCAGGCTATGGAGCTAAAAGTACCCGTAAAAGTAGAAGCCGGAATCGCGAAAAACTGGCTGGAAGCTCATTAAATAGCGGGCGGGATTTTTGGGGTAAATCTATAAAAGGTATAAATTCGGTAAAGATGCCACTATTCCGAATTTATACCTTTTTTAAAAGAAGACTTTGAAAACCGACAAAAACTAATTCCTTATCTGATTCAATTTCGTCAGCCGATTAATTGCCCCCTCTATCATCGCCCGAAATCATCTTCTACCCGCACTATATCCTGCTCGTCGGATGGGTTTGAGGCATCGGTATGCTTCCAAATTTCAGCAAGAATTCCCCAGTGTTTTTGTCCGACTAATCTGTGGCGTTCACCCTGCTTCAGCTCTACGATTTGGTTAAGGTCGAGAATTTTAACAGGGCCTTGTGCATCGGTGTCGCTAACAATTACTCCAGCATCCCCACCAATAACTTTCCATATTTCTGCTCTGCGATGGTGGTACTGCCAGGATAGTCGCTTGCCTGGTTCCACAATCAGGATTTTAGGACTCAAGTGAGCAAATTCCTTAAAATCGTCGGGGCTCAGGTGAGGGAAGAAGGTTTCAATAAAGCGAGAAGATTGCTCTTCATCAATCACGAAAAAACCACCCCATGGGCGACTCGAATCTATATTGGTGCTAATTAAACCAAGGTTATTGAGCAAGGCTTGCACGGCGTCAAAAACTTCAGCTTTTTTTGCACTGGATTCAAAAAAAAGATCGGGCATAAATTGAAAGAAACGGATAAGCGTTTTTGTTTAAAAGATGATTAATTACAGGAATGTTCGTTTAGTACAGAAGTTATAATAAACTACGATTTACGGAAAAGAGATAGTTGCAGGTGTTATTTAGCGCTTGCGTGAACCTGCCGATTTAATTTCATCTTCGAGCGACTCGAACATGCTAATATAAGAATTATAGCGACTAGCAGAAATCTCGCCCCGGTCAAAAGCTTCCATAACTGCGCAGCCGGGTTCGTGCAGATGAGTACAGTTATAGTAACGGCACTTCTCGCGCAGTGGTTTTAATTCCACAAAATACGAGGCAATCTCAGCTGGCTCCAGATATATCAAGCCGAACTCACGGATTCCCGGAGTATCTACAACATATCCACCTGTATCAAGCGGGATAAGCTCGGCATATGTTGTGGTATGTTTGCCTTTTTGAGAAAAAGTGGATACTTCACCAACTGTGCGATCCAGCCCGGGCTGAATTGCGTTTAGGAGACTCGTTTTGCCGGTACCCGATGGTCCGATAAAGACAGAAGTTTTGTCTTTCATAAGGCCTTGCAGCTCCTTAATAGATTCCTCATCGAAAATACTGGTGAGTATAAGACTGTAGCCGAGGGATTCATACAAATCTATGAGCCTGCCGATAGATTCTGCATCTGATTCTTTGCCTAAATCGGCTTTATTTAATACAATAAGTGGTTTAACCCCAAATGCTTCTGCTGTAACGATAAATCGATCGATAAAGCCTGTACGATAGGCTGGCTGTGCTAATGCCTGGATCACAAAAGCCTGGTCTACGTTTGAAACCAGAATCTGTTCACCTTTCCTGCCGTGTGTTGCTTTTCTTGAAATTCGGTTTTCTCTCTCGTGGATATGTTGTACCATCCCGCCACCATCATCTAGCATGGTGAAATCAACAAAATCCCCAACCGCCAGCGGATTCGTTTGCTGAATCTCCATAAGACGAAATTTGCCGGGTAGTTGGCACATTATTACCTCGGCTCCTTCGACTGGTTGGCCGTTATCTGTGCAGGAAATTACTTTATACCATTTGCCGGTAGACTTAATTACTCTGCCATAAATCATATGGGAATCATTGCTTTATCAGAAAAAAAGGAAATGGAAGTTCACATTATACTAAGCTTTAAAAAGTAGTCTTAGGATTACCTTTTATACAAGCTTAGTACAAGTCTTAGGTGCCTGTTATTCAAAATAGTAAACTTTTTAATGATATTGACGGGTAGAAGGTAATCTTTAGCTGTAGATACTATTATTTGTCTATTTTAAGGTAAGCAAGTAAAAACTATACAGGAAAAAAGTACATTAAATCTCAATAAAATAATTAATCAAGAGTCTAACTTATTTGCGGACAGTTATTTTCGCGACTTAAAACAAAAAAATAAGGGGATTTATTAAAAACTAAGCCAGATAGTGTACAAATCCGGTTTTTGTTTTATATTACCTGAAATAAAAAAAAGCTCCGAGTATCAGCTCGGAGCTCTTGTATGTGCTTATGTATCCTTCAATATAAAAATCAACTTAGACTAATTTTGTGTTAGTCTGGTAGATTCAACAGCTTTGTTAATATTATTCGTTCCTGCACTGGATTCTTTTTTTGAACGAAATTTTTCTGTCGGATCTACATGTGGCTTAGTTTCAAGTACATAACCCAGAAGGTTTTCCATCCGTTCCAAATAGATGAAATTAATTCCTTTAATGGTTTCTGCCTCAATTTCATCTACATCCTTCTCATTTTTGGCTGGTAAAATTACGGTTTCAATGCCAGCTCTTTTAGCAGCCAGTACTTTTTCTTTGATACCGCCAACTGGCAGAACTGCACCTCTAAGGGTAATTTCGCCCGTCATGGCAACAGTATTCTTTACATTACGTTGCGTGAAAATAGAAGCCAAAGCAGAAAGCAAGGCTACACCAGCACTCGGTCCATCTTTAGGAACCGAACCTGCAGGAACGTGAATATGTAAATCCCACTCTGTAAAAGCAGCCTCGGGAATTCCCAGATCGTCTGAAATAGTTTTTAAATGAGAAACAGCAAGGCTTGCAGATTCCTTCATTACATCACCCAGCTGCCCTGTAATAATAGTTTTTCCGCTGCCTTTAGAAACACTTGCTTCAATAAAAAGAATATCGCCACCATATGGGGTCCAGGCTAATCCGGTTGAAACACCCGGCACAGTTGTTCTTTCTGCGATATCGCTAAAGAATTTCCGTTTACCAAGTATTTCTTCTACAGCATCAGGAGTTATTTCTTTACTTTCGATTTCTTCGGTAGCAACCAGACTTGCAACATGCCGGCAGATACTTCCAATTTCCCTGCTTAGGTTACGCACACCCGATTCACGCGTGTATCCATCTATTAAAGCGTGAATAGCCGTTTCTTCGAAACTAACCTGATCTTTTTTCAAGCCATTTTCTTGTAGCTGACGCGGTACAAGATACTTTTTAGATATTTCGGTTTTTTCTTCCTGAGTGTATCCGCTAATGCGAATAATCTCCATTCTGTCGCGTAGCGGTGCAGGGATTGTTTCCAGCGAATTTGCTGTAGCAATAAAAAGAACTTTACTCAGATCGTATTCGACCTCAAGATAATTGTCGTAAAACGTATTGTTTTGCTCAGGGTCGAGAACTTCAAGCAGGGCAGAAGTAGGGTCGCCTCTAAAATCGGAGCCCACCTTGTCAATTTCATCCAGCATTATAACCGGATTACTTGCGCCTGCTTTCTTCATATTCTGAATTATACGGCCCGGAAGCGCTCCGATATAAGTTCTCCTGTGTCCGCGAATTTCGGCTTCATCGCGAAGGCCGCCAAGGCTAATCCGGGCAAATTCTCTGTTGATTGCTCTGGCCACAGACTTGCCAAGAGATGTTTTTCCAACACCCGGAGGGCCGTAAAGACATAGAATCGGAGCCTTCATATCTTTCTTTAACTTAAGTACGGCAAGATATTCAATTATACGCTTTTTAACTTTCTCCAGACCATAATGGTCCTCGTCGAGCACAGCACGCGCTTTTTTAAGATCCAGCTTATCTTTGGTAAATTTGTTCCATGGCAAATCTATAAGCGTTTCAACATAGTTGAGAATTACGCCGTGATTCGGAGCCTGAGCCGGTGTTCTGTTTAGGCGATCGAGTTCTTTATTTAATGTTTTCCAAACATTTTCCGGAAAAACTTTTTTCTTTTTCTGTGCTTTTGCCCGAAGTTTTTCAACCTCTTGCTGCTCGTTATCTTCACCTAATTCTTCCTGTATAGCCTTTAATTGCTGTCGAAGGTAAAAGTCCCGCTGCTGTTCATCAATACCGCTTTTTACTTTGGTGCGAATCTCTTCGCTAAGACTAAGCACCTGAAGTTCTTTTTCCAGATAGTCGATTACTTTTTGTAACCGTTCCGAGAATGGCTGTGTTTCAAGCAGCTTTTGCTTCTCTAAAATGCTAATGTTAAGATTAGACGAAATAAAGTTGAGCAAAAAGTTCGGGCTATTAATGTTATTTATTGCAATAGCCGCTTCGGAAGGAATATTAGGTGATTTGTTTACAATTTGTGAAGCAGTTTCTTTTACTGAACGGATTGCGGCATCAAGTTCGAGACCTTCCATATCCTGAATGTTACCAAACTGCGAAACTTTAGCCCTGAAATAAGGATCGCTAGAGGTAAATTGATCGATCTTAAATACGCTCTTACCCTGTATAACTATACTTTTGCTGCCATCGGGCATTTTTATAAGCTTCAAAATCTGAGCAACAGTACCAATTTCAAATAGCTCAGATTGAGTAGGATTTTCCTGATCAGCATCTCTTTGCGTTACAATACCTATAATTTTATCGGTTTCGTACGCATTTTTTACGAGTTCCAGAGAACGATCGCGGCCTACAGTAATAGGGATTACGACGCCAGGAAATAAAACAGTGTTTTTGAGTGGTAGTATAGGAAGCTCTGATGGAATGCCGGACTCGCTGATTTTTTTCTCTTCTTCCTCTGAAAACAGCGGTATAGCCTGCTCGAAGTCTTCCGACTCGGCGTCTCCAAAATGGAGTTTAAAATCAAATATGCCGTTTTTCATAAATGCCTTCATTAAGTGTAGGCTTTCTCAATTTATAAAAGAAGCCGGTTAAATTTTATGTAATTGATCATCGATGGTGTTACCGAAAATACTTCGCAATACATGGTAGAAGCTTCGCAATCAAATAATGCTATGAATCGCTTTCTGCTGGCTGAACTAACCGGTTGCTGTTTACTTAAGCAAGGTTAGATCAACTTTAGTGTAATGGTTATGGTTTATACTGTTTGGTTAGCACTTGTAGCAATTTGTAACACACATCTTTCCTGTGCAAAATAACTTAGGAGCTAATTTTGCTTAACTCCCTGATAATTATAGTTGACCGGTATTATGTTTAATGAACCTTATCGGTATTTAGTCTTTAATCAGATAGCATGTAAAGGCTTGCGGGTAAATGATTAAAGAGATTTTTTTTCTCTTCGATAAACTTTTTTTGATTGATAAGTGCTTGACCAAACGCTAATCTTATCAACTAAACAAACTTAAGTGTATAGAACATCGGTTGATTGTTTTTTACGATCTGAACGCTTTACTAAAGGTAAAATAAACAGTTAATGGTTGGTGCAATCGTTGCATATGAAAACAGTAATGTCTGTTTATTTAAGATATAGTCTTTATATCTTGTGCTGTATTAGCATGTAAATGTAGTTTCGAATCAATCGTTCGTTTTTTAATTCGCCACTGTTCAGCTCAGCCTGGTCTATAAAACCTAAGGTGCTGTAAAGTAATTCGATTGTATAGTCCCTGAAGCAAGCTATCTTATAAAACTATCGTTTTGCTTAAACAACGTGTGAGTATCAATAACTCAACAACAAAGCCAAAACAAAATTCATTTACAAGTAGTCAGTAGTCGACTCATTTTGACTTACTAATAAAGACATATTTGCAATTAAGGTCACATATGATGCCATTATAACAGCTTCTGCAGTATTAAGCTGACAGAAGACATCTCTTTTTTTAGGTAAAACGTAAAAGCCGCTTGCTACTTTTTGCGGTATGGAGAGAAGCAAAAATAAATACAGCAATGCACGTTCTGAATCAAAGAACGCATAGTGTTTTGTATGATATTGATATGTGCTGCTACAAACATGAGCAGTTAAAGACGTGTTTTTTTTGCCCGCGTTATGCGATAATTATCTGCCGTACTGTGGATATCTGTGATTAGATTTATCTACGGGAACAGGTTTTAGCTTAGGCTTTGGAGGCGAAAGTGATTCCTTTACCTCGGTCCATATTTCGTTGAGCACATCAATTAAACGGTCTGTCCAGGAAAAATTTCTCATAATTCAAGAATAGGAATAAAGTCTTAAAAATAAAATCAACAATCGATAATCAAGATCATATACCCGTTAAAGGGTATTTTTTAAATGATGTAATCAAAGACGATAGATGCATTTATCGATTATTTTATACTAATTCCGGATTTCTAAGCTGTTTTAAATATTTTTGTGTAATAAACCCGAAAAGCAAGTTTTGAGATGAATACACATGTCGGATTGAATAAATAAATATTTCGAAAGTATTTTAAGCACCACAGACGGTTTGCGAAACCTTTTTGCTGTACTTAACAGAGTTAACGGTAAACATAGCCTCAGAGTGCCCGATCCTTACAGAAATATTTAGATAATAGGGACTGTAACCAAAAACGGATGAATATACTTTTCTAACTCAAGGTCTGGAATAATCATTTAACTATTTAACTTCAGCTTTGTTGCAGTAAGAGTGTTATCTGTGGTAATCAACTATATTTTAGCACATTATTATTTTATAAGCTTTAGCCGGGCAATGCGCAACATGAGCTTTTTTTGGCCAAACTGTTTAAAGAAGACTGTAACTTTTGTGTCTATTCCGGAGCCTTCGAGGCCCACAATTTTGCCTACGCCAAACTTGTCATGAAAAACTCCACCCCCTACTCTTAAATCGGATGGACTCTGTATATCATAGGTTATACCATCATAGCTTGCTTTAGCCGCTGGTGCATCCGAGCGAGAAGTAGAACCGCCACCCGATCCTGTTCTCCTGTTACTCCCTTTTGTTGCCGGCTTTTTCCAGTCATAATCAATTTGAAACCCGCTGTACCCGCTTTTGCCACTACTTTCGTTTCCTTGCCGGATGGTTGCGCCGGTTTCGGTGCGCACTACCGAAGGATCTACTTCATCAAGAAAACGAGAACGAAGCATTCGTTTCTGCTCACCAAACCGCGTTCTTAGCTTGCAATGGCTAAAAAATAATTCTTTTTCGGCACGGGTTATTGCAACATAAAACAAGCGTCTCTCTTCTTCAAAATCGGCTTCTTCGCCATTTCTTCCTCCAATTGGGAAAAGCTCTTCTTCCAAGCCAACTACAAATACAGCAGGAAACTCCAGACCTTTTGCGGCATGAACGGTCATAAGTGTTACAGCGGGCTGGTTTTCGTCGTACCCGTCTGAATCGGAATACAAACTTATTTCTTGCAGAAATGTACTCAGGTCTGCATCGGGGCGCTGATCTTCATGTTGCGCAATGGCGTTAATTAATTCCATTACGTTCTCCCGCCTTCCCAGCGATTCGGTAGAATTTTCCTCCACATACTGCTTCACATACCCGGTTTTTTCGAGTAAATCGCGGGTTACATCTACCAGACTGTGATCGCTGCTGCTCATCATCATCCGGCTTTGGTTAATTATTTCCACAAATTGCGTGATACGTGTTTTGGCTGGTTTGTAGACATCTGTTGTTTCTACTTCGCCAAAAATTTCCCAAACGGTTACGCCTTTCTCCCGGGCGGCCTGTACTGCTGTTAAGATACTTTTATCACCAATTCCCCGTGCAGGCTCGTTAATTACGCGTAATAAGGCCTCTTCGTCTCCGGGATTTACCAGCAATCGTAAATATGCGATTACGTCTTTAATTTCCTTGCGCTGGTAAAACGAAACCCCGCCCACCAGCTGATAATTTATGCCCTTGCGACGTAAAATGTCTTCAAAAACTCTAGACTGATAGTTTGTGCGGTAAAGAATGGCAAAATCATTGTAGGAGTAGCCTTTTTTTACCTTCAAATCCATCAGCTTACTGGCAACACGGTTAGCTTCGTCGTACTCATCATAATTTTCCAGCAGGATGATGGGCTCCCCCTTAGTATTTTCGGTCCATAGGGTTTTTTCCAGCTGTCGTTTGTTTTGTTTTATGATGGAGTCGGCGGCTTTTAGAATTGCCTGCGTAGACCGGTAATTTTGCTCCAAAGGTATTTCGGCCGCATTTGGGTAATCTTCCTTGAAATTCAGAATATTGGAAATGTCCGCGCCGCGAAACGAATAAATACTTTGTGCATCATCCCCTACAACGGTAATATTCTTGTACTTGTCGGCCAGCATTTTCGCCACCTTGTACTGAGCATGGTTGGTATCCTGATACTCATCAATAAGCAGAAACCGGAAATACTCCTGATACTTGGCAAGAACTTCCGGATGAGATTCGAACAGTTCTATAGGCAGGGTGAGCAGATCATCAAAATCCATAGCATTGCTTTGCTTCAGCCGCTTGAGGTATACCGGGTAAACCTGTGCTGCAACGTCGTCGAGAGAGCTTCCTACAAATTTATCGGCGTAAGTGAAGGGGTCTATCAGTTGGTTTTTAGCTCCGCTAATTCGATACCGGATGTCGCGCGGCTTAACTTCGCGGGGTTCTAAACCCATTTCTTTGAGGATGCCCTTTACAGCCCGCTCGCTGTCGTCGGAGTCGTAAATACTAAAGCTGGAGCTGTAGCCAATTTTGTCGGCTTCAATTCGCAAAATTCTTGAAAAAACAGAGTGGAACGTGCCCATCCATAGCCGCGAGGCAGACTCACCTATAAGTTTTTGAATACGCTGCCGCATCTCCGCGGCAGCCTTATTGGTAAACGTTAGGGCCAGAATGTTCCACGGATTTGCCATTTTCTGCTCAAGCAAATAAGCAATCCGATAGGTTAGTACTCTTGTTTTTCCGCTACCCGCTCCGGCAATTATCAATAATGGACCTTCACCATAACCAACTGCTTTTGCCTGGTTGCCATTAAGCCCGTCTAAAAGAGCGCTACCCGAATTTTGTTTTGAAGTTTCTGGCGAGTTTTCCGGTTCGAGTTTAAACGTTCGCATTTAAAACAGTTAATTAAGTTAAATCAAATTTAATTTCGGGAATAGAAAATTTAAGACAGACCCGAAGAATAGCTATTTGCCAGGACAGAAGTAATTTGTGAAAAAAAGACGCATAGCTTGCATACTATTATTCTATCCGGTTTTTGAGCATTTTTCAAAACAATTGTGATAAAACAGCAAATAAACAGCTTTTCTCGTATGAGGAAGGAATTACTGAGCGTTCAGAAAAACACGGGTTGGCAATATACGATTTTGTGCCTGTAAATTCAGCCTTCATATCCGTAATCACATCAACTACAGAAATCTGTAGTCTTACTATTAATTGTATATCTGCAGATTCCGAAAATTACCCTTTTAATTCGTATTCAATACCAAGGGGTTAGGCATCGTAACACTTTGGAAAAAACAGGAAGAAGACGGGCAAAAGAGTGGTTTTGCAAAGCCTTCTTTGAATAATATAAAATTTAGATTAAGATAGGCACGAGGTTTAGGTTGTGCCAGAGAGGTGTTCTTCGAAGAATAGCTGTCGCTACAACTGTGTAAATGGGATTACCGGACGCCGAGCCGGAAATTCTGATCAGAATAAAAATAATCTATCGAAATGAAAAAGATGAAACTAAATGATACATGTAAAGCAGCAACCCGCCGGTTAAGGTTAAAAGATGGAGTTGCAGTAATGCTGATTTTGTTTCTCTGCAGCGCAAGTTTGTGGTCTTGTCGCTCAGCGCAGCGGGCTTCATCAGATGATATCGCAACGGCTTTGCAGCAAGAGCGCAGGATGCTTTCCGAAGCTGGTGTATCGCTCGAAACAACCCGCGTACCATCTGAAGGAACTTTAAGACTTGCCCCCGAAAGCGATACTTACAGCCATTTTTTGCATGTTACAGATGGCGATAGTCTGCGGCGTATATTCGGCCTTGGGATTTATACACCCCGCGTACACCCACGCCATTATACGCGCTACGACCCAATACACAGCAGAATTATAGACGACCATGTGTTTAGCAGTCTCATGGAATCTATGAATCTGGTCTATACCAGATATACCAGAAACCGGTTGCTGGAACGGCCCGATTACTACGATTTTGCAAGCGGCGATAAAACAATGATAATGGGTTCCGGTCACTTAAACTGGTGGCTGCGTAATCGTTATGCTCCGGAAGGAGAAACCTGGCTGAGACGCGAGCAACAGGAAAATCTGCGACAAATTACAGACCCCGACGGTCTAAAGGCCGAGGTAGACGCACTCTATGATCTTGCCGGCGAAAGTAATCTTATAGTAAAACTAATTGATGAACCCGAGCATGGTGGCGCCGGAGACAGCTGGAGCTATACCGCAGATGGTCTGAGAATGTTGTATGATGCCGTTGATGGCCGCAGCCTGGTTGCGCTGGGCCTTGGTCCGGTTGGGCAGGCTAACGGAAGCGGTCGTGGCAATAAACTCATCTGGTCGCTGGAAAATCCCGGAGATATGAACGTGCCTCCTGTGTCTGAGCTTGCCCGAACTTCGCTTACCTGGCAAGAAGTTCTGGATATTTCAATGAATTACTATGAAGGTACCTACGATATTTTATGGCTAAACAGCTACGCATTACAAAATTCTGAACCTTCCCGCACGGGTGCCATTGTTCGGAACATGCTTAATCACCCAACAATAGCGAAAACAAAGCCTGTTTGGATATGGATTTCAGCCGAGAATTTCCGCTTTGGCGATCCGGATGAGGCGATGGATTCTATTCGCCGACAGACTTTTTCGGCTTTGGCTAATGAAGTATCCGGTCTTCTATTTTACCCTGATACACGAGTTCGTGGCAACGACGATGAGCATGATGAGCGCCTTTGGGAATTAACCTTCGATTTAATTAAAGAAATACAGTTCTGGCGTCCGGTTCTTGAGCGTGGTTCCTATCAGGATCATGTATGGGGCGAAGGGCTCGAATGGATTATTTACGAATACGGCGGCTACGAATATCTTTTTGCTGTAAATCACACTAATCAGGCAGTTTCTTCTGAAGCACTGCCGGGTTTTCGTGCGGCAGCGCTGGAATCGGGCATATGGGCTCGTTCTGTGCAAGACGGAGAATTCCGAAGAATGCATTTCCCATCTAATCTTACTTTTCATGAAGATGTTGCACAGCTAACTAGCGAGCGACAGTTTTCTACGCGTCGGGTAGAGTCGAAATGGAGCAGCTCTATGCATCCGCGTCGGGTTTCGAAAGCTCCGGTACTGGATACTTTTACGGAGCTGCCGCAACAACCGCCAAGAGCCGGAACCTTTATGCTGCAAACCGAACCTTCTGAAGCAGGCCAAACTGCCATCGAAACCAGAATCTCGGTACTTCCAGGCATGTCAATTGAGGGCCTTATCTGGTATCTTGCCGAATACAGCGAAGAGGAAATAGCCGCACTTACCGCAGTAATTTATGATGAGAACGGCAGAGAGCTACGCCGCGATACCCAATTTAGCCAGATAAGCGCAAAAGAGCTCGGCTACAACACCGACTGGACCCGGCTTTCCATACAAACCGCAGCCGCCCCCGCAAACGCAGCCTGGATGACGCTAAAAGTTGAAGGCAGAGCTAGCATGTTTTGGGATGATGCCGTCTTTAGAATTAGCACGCTACCGGTAGCCGGACAGCAGCTGATTGAATAGCGCTATAATTTTATAGTATGATGAATATATTGTCATCATTATTAGGAATGTGAGAGCAAAAAGGCAGGGAATCTTCGGCAAAAAATGAAGGCTCCCTGCCTTTTCTGCGTACAGAAGGTATTTAATACTAACTGTGTACTTGCTTCACTTCTGGTTTCGTGAGATGAATGGTGATTTTTTGTGGGAGAGAGGGAGAGAGGGAGAGTGGGAGACTCGATGCGCGGCAGGCTTATTCGCTGGGTAAATATGACCGATGACCGAAGACGGAGGACCGGAGTAGGGGTCGGAAATATTTTAAAATTTCTGACCCTTGCCGGCATTTTCCCGAATGGTGGAGGCAGGCTGGTGCAGGCTGTGTTGCCCGTGAGTATAAAAATAAAGTAGTACTTGGTTCATAAAATTTCGAACAAATCTCTAAAGCCAAGAATAATTCGCTAAATCCGTGCAAATTCGCTGGGTAAAGATGACCGAAGACCGAAGACGGAGGACCGGAGTAGGGGTCGGAAATATTTTAAAATTTCTGACCCTTGCCGGCATTTTCCCGAATGGTGGAGGCAGGCGCAATTTTCTTCATCGCTGATTCTTTACTGACATAATTGGTATGAAAAAGTGCTGTTTAGTTCAGTCTTGGCATTAACTTTGCTTACTAAGCAAGCACAAGGAACAAGTACACTGCAGGTTTTGTCATTATGAGCTACAGGAAAGGCAAAGCAGGCGTGATAAGACGAACCGCTTAGACAAATCAGGTATATGTCCGAACAAACGAAACAACAGTACGAATTTAAAGCCGAGATGAAGCAGCTGCTTCATCTTATAATCAATTCTTTATATACGAATCCGGAAGTTTTCCTCCGCGAGTTAATTTCAAATTCATCAGATGCGCTGAACAAAATCCGATTTCGGCAGCTGAAAGGAGAAGACATCCATTCGCCGGATATCCCGCTTCGAATTAAGCTCGAGCTAGATGAGGAAAAGAAAACCTTCACCATAGAAGATACCGGCGTGGGAATGACCGAGCAGGAGCTTGTTGAGCGCCTCGGGACAATTGCCAGCTCCGGAACGCTCGAGTTTATCCGCGATATGAAAGAAAACAAGGGCAAGCTCGACGGCAATATGATTGGTCAGTTTGGTGTTGGCTTCTACTCTGCATTTATGGTTACAGACGAAATAACGGTAGAAACCCGCCATTTCGATGCTTCACAGCCTGCTGTAAAATGGATCTCTGACGGCAAAGGAACCTTCAGCATAGAGGAATCGGATCGTGAAGAGCGCGGAACCCGCATTTCATTTACGCTAAAAGACGACTACAAAGATTTCGCCACCCGCTATCGCGTAGAGTCTGTAATCCGTAAATACTCAAACTTTGTAGATTACCCCATTCTGATTGGTGATGAGGAAATCAACAAAAAAGGAGCTCTCTGGCATAAGCAGAAAAGTGACATAACGGATGAAGAGCTCAAGGAATTCTACAAATTCGTTTCCAATGATTTCAACGATCCTCTGGATCATCTGCATCTTGCCATGGAAGGTCGGATGAACTTTAAGGCGCTACTTTTTGTGCCGTCTAAACGTAAGCCCAACTTCTTCCAGAACGAAGAGTTCAAATCGGTTCAGCTGTATTCTAACCGCGTATTTGTGCAGGAAGACTGCGAAGAGCTGCTCCCGGAATACCTCCGTTTTATGGAAGGTCTCGTAGACAGCGAAGACCTGCCGCTAAATGTATCGCGCGAGGTAACTCAGTATTCGCCCATAATGAATAAAATCCGGGAAGTGATTACAGGAAAAGTACTTTCCATGATCGAATACTGGGCAGAAAGCGAGCAAGATAAATTCAAAGCATTCCTCAAAGAATTCGGACCCTTGTTTAAAAGCGGGCTGAATTCCGATTTCACAAATCGAGATCGTCTCATAAACCTGCTTCGTTTCCAGACCTCCAAATCTACAGATGATGAGCTGGTATCTCTTAAAGATTACGTAGGTCGTATGCCAGATTTTCAAAAAGAAATCTATTTCCTGAGTGGCGATAGCCTTACAGAATTGCGTAACGATCCGCGTCTGGAATACTTCAAAAAGAAAGACGTAGAAGTAATCTTGCTACACGAGCCGGTTGATTCTTTTGTAGTTCCGGGACTCATGAATTTTGAGGAAAAAGAGCTGAAAAGCATCGAAAAATCCGACATCAACCTCGGAGAAGACGATGCCGCTCCCGAAGATTCATTACAAGGAGAAGCTCTCGACAAGCTACTCGCCGTTTTCCGCGAAACCATAGGCGACAGGGTAGAAGACATAGTGGCTTCGAAGCGACTCGTAGACTCTGCCGCAACACTTACCGTTGGCAAAGAAGGCATGGACAGCCACATGGAGCGCATGATGAAAATGATGAACCAGGATATGCCGGTTTCCAAGCGGCTTTTTGAGATCAACCCGTCTCACCCGCTCATCAAAAACCTTGCAGCTCTAACCGAAGCCGGTCAAACCGACCGTGTAAAACTTTTTGCCGAACAGCTGTATGATGGCGCCCTACTAATGCAGGGACATCTCGAATCTCCCGCCGCATTTGTAAACAGGATGACCAGCTTCATGAAAGTGGCCAGCGATACGGCCACAAAAAGTACTCCCAAAAAGAAGAAAAAATAGCGACCCAGCACTCCTAAATAAATAATTAACACAGAACACAGGTTTGCTGCTCTAATTCAATTCGGGGCTTTGAAAACAACACGGTTTTCAAAGCCCTTTTTATTTTTGCGGGATGATGCGTGAATCTACGCAAACGATTAGCTCCGTGGTCAACGCCGGCTGAAGCGCGGCGCTGTGGAAGTTTTCATTTGGGCGGTGATGACACCCCAAATCGAATCAAAAAGCCCCCCAAACCAGCCACGCCTGGGTCTACGGGGCAGAACAACATGCGTCGGCCCATTGCCAAGCTGAAGCATGGCAATGGAAAAAAATCTCATTCCGGAATCATGCTTCAGCTTGATTCCGGATTTGGGATGCGCGAATCGAGTTAATTAAGCTGCTCCGTGGTCAACGCCGGCTGAAGCGCGGCGCTGCGGAAGTTTTCATTTGGGTGGTGATGACATCCCAATTCGAATCAAAAAGCCTGCCAAACCAGCCACGCCTGGGTCTACGGGGCAGAACAACATGCGTCGGCCCATCGCCAAGCTGAAGCATGGCAATGGAAAAAAAATCTCTCATTCCGGAATCATGCTTCAGCTTGATTCTGGAAGGAGGATGCGCGAATCGAGTCAATTAAGCTGCTCCGTGGTCAACGCCGGCTGAAGCACGGCGCTGCGGAGATTTCCATTCGGGCGGTGAAGGTATCCCAAATCGAATCAAAAAGCCCACCAAACGAGCCACGACTGGGTCTACGGGGCAGAACAAAGTGCGTCGGCCCACTGCCAAGCTGAAGCATGGCAATGGAAAAACATCTCATCCCGGAATCATGCTTCAGCTTGATTCCGGATTTGGTATCTCTTCATTAAACTCCGAGCCCCAGTAGTTAAAATCTTGACAGAAATTCTTTACGAGCTCGAAACTCATCATAACCAAGTAACAAAATCTCAAGAGCCCATGCTTCAGCTTGGGCTCATTTGGGATGTATGAATCAATCTCCAAGACCGGAAACCACTACCAGGTTAGAAATGTACAACATGCATCAGTTCGGGCGGGACTATCAAGACAGACAGAAAATGCTTATCTTAAGCGTTACTAACGCACGAAGTTATGATACTATCTTTCGGATCAAAGCATACAGAGCAAATTTGGCTTGGAAACAGGGTGAAAAAAATACCTTTAGACATCCAAAATATTGGTCGGCGAAAGTTACGGATGATCAATAACTCGCAAAGTATTTTAGATTTAACAATTCCTCCATCGAACAGACTTGAGAAGCTGTCGGGTAATCTGAAAGGCTTTTACAGCATTAGAATAAATAAGCAGTGGCGCATCATTTTTAAGTGGAGTGAAGGAAATGCCAGCGAAGTAGAAATAATAGATTATCATTAAAAAAGTATTAACTATGAAAAAGCTGTCAAATGTGCATCCGGGCGAAATTCTGCTCGAAGAGTTTCTGAAACCTCTGGAAATAACGGCGTATCGGCTGTCTAAAGACTTGAATATTCCACAAACACGACTCTCGCAAATCATAAAAGGCAAACGCAGAATTACCGCAGATACAGCTTTACGACTAAGCAAGTATTTTGGAAACTCAGCCAGGTTTTGGTTAGGCTTACAAGATGATTACGACCTTGAAGAAGAATGGAAATCCAAAGAAGCGGAGCTAAAAAAAATAAAATCTCTTCATACAGACCCTGCTTAGCCCTCGTTTCTCTTTAGCTCAAAAACTCCTGCCCAATGGCTGCCGCCGTAGTCAACGCCAAGCTGAAGCATGGCAGTGGAAAACATCTCGTTCCGGAATCATGCTTCAGCTTGATTCTGGACTTGGGATTTTCTCATTAACCTCTGAGCCCCAGTAGTTAATATCTGCTCAGAAATTCCTATCGACCCAGAAACCCATCACAGCCAAATAACAAAATCTCATGAGCCCATGCTTCAGCTTGGGCTGTTTGGGATGTGCTCATCAACCTCTAAGCCCTCCAGCTCAAAAATCACCAGCAAGAGATACGGTAATTTCTTAATCCTGCATGCCCTGAGATGTAAATAGCGCTTCTTCGAGTTCGACTACGAGCATCCATGTAACTCTTTTGCTGTCGTAAACGATGTCGAAATATCGTCTTTCTTTGGTTTTGATTACGAAATGAACATGAAGCGAGTCGCCCACACGCTCCGAATACGAACGCTTTACTTCTTCGACATGGTGTTTTTCGCCGTCGGGCAGCATAAACCGAATGGGCGTTATGGCTCGCTGAAGCGCGGGTGTTTTGAAGCCCGCATAGGCGGCAATGACGTTTATTTTTTCAAGCTTTGCTACTTGCATAGTGAGTAAATCTGAAGGTTTTGGATACGCTTTTGAAAGCCGGGTAAATGTTTCTTGTTGGTTTTCTTTTCTAAGCCAGTAGGCAAGGAATACAGGTGCGAAGCTGCTTGAAACCGCGGAGAAAGTTACCATATGGCCGCTTCTGCCGTGAAAACCCGTTTGTTGAAAGTCGGGCACGACTGTATAAATTTTATACACATATATTACACATATTATATGTGGCAGGCAAGAAATGAGTCATAATCCGGAGTAAAATCCGGGCTGTTTGGCGGTGACATTTTTACTTCGGCTTAAACGCTGAAGCACACTCATTTTGCTCTGAGGTGTGACATATTCTGGCGCTTAATCTGGCTTTGTTTTCTTTTTTTATAAAATTTTCCTTAAAATATATGTGCATTATATGTAATTTTGTGCATGAAAAATGATCCGGGCTCTTACGACTTAACGCGGAATGTGCACCGCATCACTCTGTACAATACGATAGCTGCCTCGCAGCGGCATATACGGAAAAAACCGCGTATTTATCTCCATTTGGATATGAACTGCTTTTACGCGCAGGTGGAGCAGGTGAGCTACGATTTGCAGGGCTTACCTTTGGTTGTAGGTGGGTGGCGCAAACCAAATGGAACGGCGCGGGGAATTGTGGCGACATCCAGCTATGAAGCCCGTAAGTTCGGGGTTAAAACTGGAATGAGCGCTTTCGAAGCTGTGCAGCTTTGTCCGTATCTGGTTTTTATGCAGGTGCATTACGATAAATATCAGGCTATTAGCAGACAGATTCGTGGCGTGCTGGATCGTTACGCGGCCGATGTAGAAAGCTATTCTATGGATGAATATTTTATGGACCTTACTTTTATGGCCAGTACCAAAGAGGCGTCTTTTAAAGATTTTGCGACCCGATTGAAGCAGGAAATCTATAAAGAAACGGCTTTATTTTGCTCTGTAGGCATCGCACGTTCTAAAACCTACGCGAAACTGGCTTCCGACCTGGTAAAGCCGAATGGTCTTACTATTGTGCTTGATGAAGAGGCCGAAAAGAAAATGATATGGCCGCTGAAGCTGGATGAGGTTTGGGGAATCGGCAGCCGCAGATATGCCCGGCTGAGTCAGGCCGGGTTGCATACTATCCGGGATGCGATAACGAATGGTCGCTCTGTTTTCCAAAAGCTTTTTGGAGCTTATTTTGGCTCGATGTTGCATGAAACCGTATGTGGTCTGGATCGCGCTGTGGTGGAAGATCCGGCCGAGCATGTGCCTCAGGAGGTAACCTATATGCATACTTTCTCCGACTGGACTAAAAATGCGGAGGAAGTGAAAGGTGAGGTTGTAAAGGCGGTGCGACAGCTTTGCTACAGAATGCGCGGATATAAACGGCGTGCGAAGAAGTATTCGGCCTATTTGCGGTTTCAGGACGAAAGCTGGCGCGGTGTGCGTATTTTGTTTGCCACTCCTGGACTTACCAATCTTGACGAATACGTGCTTAAGGCGGGGCTGGCCTCAGTGATGCCTGTGGTTGCCTATTATCTGGCAAACGGCCACCGAATCCGCGGATTTGGTGTGCATACTTTGGAGCTTGATGCAAGCGGGCAGATCGAGCTTTTTTTTCGTGAAGATGAAAAAATGAGAAGTTTGTTCCGGGCGAGAGATGCTGTAAACAATCGCTATGGCTTCGAGAGCCTTGTAGTTGCGTCTTCTTTTGAGGATGTAAAGGGGAAAACGCATTTTCTTGACCGGTAAACCGCTGAGACTGTGGCTTTTGCATGGACAAAAAAATCAGCCCGAAATATGGTCTTGTGCAAAGTTTACTGCACGGGTCTCGCTCCAGTAAAGTCCGTCCGGTCTTCCAAAGCTCAGGAAACCCGCGTGTCCGCCCCGGCATGGTAGTTCGAGATGCAGGTAGCTATGGCTGGCGGCCTGTGTACGTGGGTAGCATTTCGGAGTGAGGAAAGGATCGTCCAGGGCGTTTACAAGTAGCGCCGGCCTTTTAATCTGCCCGAGCACATGAAGGCTGCTGCTTTTGTGCCAGTAGTCTTCGGCACTGATAAAACCGTGTAGCGGAGCCGTAAAGGCATCGTCAAAACTTTTGAAATTGCGTATTTCCCTGAGCTTCGAAAGGTCGAAAGTGCCGGGCATCGCCGCTTCTTTTTCTGTGATTTTTGCCTTAAGCATGCGCAAAAATCGTTTTACATACAGCCCGCCAAAAACTTCGGAGAGCCGCATTGCGGAACTTTCCAGATGGCATGGGACAGAAAAGGCACAAAGAGCGCGAATTTCGGCAGGAAGCGCATCACCCTGTTCTCCTGCGTATTTTAACGTGATATTCCCGCCCATGCTAAAGCCGGTGAGGCAGAGTGAGGTGTACCCCAATTCCTGCGTGGCATATTTTGCAACGCAGGCGAGGTCGGCGGTGTCGCCGCTGTGATAAAAGCGCGGTAGCCTGTTCATGCCCGCACATCCTCTGAAATTCCAGGCGATAGCATGCCAGCCAGAGCGTAAAAAAGCTTTTGCCATCCCCAATACATAAGCCCGGCTGCTGTTTCCTTCCAGGCCGTGACTTATAATTACAGCTTTTTTTGAGCTGTTGCCGCTATTCTGGTTTTGGTAAATATCGAGAGCAAGAAAGTCTCCGTCGGGCAGCTCGATGCAGCGCTTTTCGGGTAGCGGAAGGCCTTTTACTTTTCGGAAAAGAGAGGGCAGAATCGTTTGCAGGTGTGGATTACTGAACCCGGCCGGAGCCCGGTAGCTGCTGTTTTCTATGATACCCAACGCGCCTCCGAAGCACTTTGCCGCAGTTTGTCGAGTACGGTTTGGTTGGCTTCCGACTCGTTAAGCGAAATCAAAAAACGGCTGTTGCCGGCAACTGCTGATGCAAAAGCTTCTGCCTGAATCGTAAAGTGGTTAACGGGTTCTGTCTGGAAAAGCTCCTCGCCACCTCCGGCATATACGTGAACGATAGCTGACCGATCGGGTGGCGGATTAAACGGTATGGGTATTTCGATGCGGCCTTCGGTACCTGTTATGATGATGCCCTGCCAGGCGTTGGCAACCGTTGCGCAGTGGAAAATCGCCGTTCCGCTTCCAAAATCGAGTATGCCAGCTGTAAGCGTATCGACCTGCGATTGTGGGTGAATCTGCTGTGTGGCCACAAGCCGCTCTGGCTCCCGACCAAAAATCCAGCGGGAGGATGATACGCAGTAAAAGCCAATATCGAGGAGTCCGCCTCCACCATAGTCCGCAATATTTCGAATATTTTGGGGATCGGTATTGTAGTAAGAAAAGTGAATCTGAACCATTTTAACTTCTCCGATGCGACCATTCCGTACCTGGCGAATTACGAATTGCCACTGAGGATGATGACGGTACATTACGGCCTCTGCAACAAGCAAATTTGGGTGCTTGCTTGCAGCAGCGCGCAGTGCTGTAAAATCTGCGGCATTAATGCAGAAAGGCTTTTCGCAAAGAACGTGTTTACCGGCTTCTAAGGCCCGAATTGTTTCCGGAACGTGCAGGTGGTTTGGCAGTGGGTTGTAGATGGCATCTATGGCGGGGTCGCTTAGCAGGTCTTCGTAGCTGCCGTAGGCGCGCGGAATACCAAGTTGATGCGCAGCTTCGCGGGCTTTATCGAAATTTCTGGATGAAATACCGGCAATAGTAGTTTCAGAGGCCTGCTGCATGGCAGGAATTACGTATTTTAGACCGATTTTTGCGGTGCTGAGCACACCCCAGCGTAGCGTTTTACTCATAAGTAATTAGCAATAAGTAGATTATTAGGCTCCCGGCAGACGGGAGTAATAAAAAGAATAGTGTAGCTGCATCCGGCTGTATTTTTATTTGGATGCCATCATCCTACAAAGAATGAAAAAAGATGTATCAATACTTAAAGAATATTGTATGCTGGCTAAACTTACTATTTTGGAATGGGTTTTGCCAATTCCATATAGCATAAACTTTTGGGAATTGAGCCGTAAGCCCGCGCATATTTCTAACTAAAATTTAATTTACATTACTTGTTTTGATAGATACCCACAGCCATATTTACCTCGATGCTTTTAAAGAAGACCGCCAGGAAATGCTCGACAGGGCTGCCGAGGCCGGATTAACCGATATTCTGATGCCAGCCATCGACTTTGATTCCCTCCATGCGATGGATAAGCTTGTCCATAACCGTATTCGGCTGCATAAAATGGCGGGAGTACATCCCTGCGAAATTAACAACAGCCGGTGCAATCTGGAAGCTTCTCTGCTGGCGGCATGTGCCGGTAAGGAAATTGTCGCGGTTGGAGAAACCGGGCTCGACTACTACTGGAGTAAAGACTTTGTGGAAGAGCAAAAAATTAGCTTGAGAAGGCATTGCTCGGTAGCTAAAACGCTTGGCAAACCGATTGTACTACACAACCGGGATGCTACAGATGATTTGCTTAAAATAATTTCTGAGGAGCAGGACGGGCGACTTACCGGCGTTTGGCACTGTTTTAACGGCTCTGCAGATGAAGGAAAAAAAGCTATTGACTTAGGCCTTTTTCTCGGAATAGGCGGTGTCCTCACCTTTAAAAATGCGGGAGTTGATAAGTCGGTAAAAGAGCTTCCCGCAGAATTTATGATACTCGAAACAGATGCGCCATATCTAACGCCTGCGCCTCATCGCGGCAAGCGAAACGAGCCGGCTTACACGGCTCTTGTTGCAGAAAAACTGGCTGAAGTTACTGGTATGGGAATTGAAGAAGTTGTGCGTATTACCAGTCTCAATGCCAGACGCTTGTTCCCGTTGATAGAAGTGAAACAGGGTTGATTCCACGCTATTTTATCAGAAAATTGAATATCGTTCCGGAGGCCGTTATATGAGCGTTTTAAGGTATTTAATTTCTTTTTTTATGTCTTCACCAAGTTTTTGGGCTTCTTCTGAGTTAAACGGAGACATTTTTTCGAGCTCAAGGCCCATCTCGGCAAGTTTGTTAAATGTAAGACTGTTGGCAGTACCCTTTATTTTGTGAGCTGCAGCCTTAATATTTTTTTCTGTATCGGTATTCATGGCCGCTTCAAACTCGGTGTACAATACATCTATCATACTCCGGGTAATTCCAAGAATTTCTTCTGCTGCCGATTCATCTCCACCCATTCTCTCGATGAGAATGCGCTTATCGAAATGGTTGTTCGGCTGGTTTTGTAATGATTCCATAGTGGAAGAACGCGGTTTTTTAGTAGAAAAAGTATGCTGTATATCAACGGGCTCGTCTGCATCCTGCATTTGATATACATCAGTTTGTTTATTTGCAGTATGATTTAACTGTTCTTTGTAAATCCATTGCCTTATAATTTCGAGCAAGCGGTCGAGAGGCAGCGGTTTGCTTATGAAGTCATTCATACCCGATATAAGGCAGTTATGTTTTACGCCTTCAACTGTAGAGGCGGTTAAAGCGATAATAGGTATTTTTTGGTAACCGGGTATTTTTCGTATACGTTTGGTTGCTTCGAATCCATCTATTCCCGGAAGTTTGAGGTCCATGAAGATTAGTGAAAAAGATTCGTTGTTACATGAATCTACCGCTTCTTCACCTGATGCGCAAACCAAAGTACCGCTTTCCGGTAAAACTTTCGAGAGTAAAATTTTTACAAGCTTGGCAATAACAGGGCTATCGTCTACAATTAATATCCTGGTTTTTTTGGCCAGCGAACTCGAAAAAACGCTTAATGGAGTCGATGAAATTACTTGTGCTGCAGACATTTCTGTCTGCAAATCTTTCGCAGGTTCTGCTTCGGAATTATGATCTTCGCCATGCAACATAACAAGTTGCAGGTCAAAGAAAAAAGTACTCCCAATCCCGGGCTCGCTTTGCAGCAGAAGCCGGCTGTTCATCAATTTCAGTAAATTCCCCGATATGCTAAGTCCTAGGCCAGTACCACCGTAGTTTAATGAAATTGATCCGGACTCTTGCATAAAAGCCTGAAATATTTTCTGCTGATTCTCAGGCTTAATTCCAATACCTGTATCTATAACACTGAAGCGTAGCAGGGTTTTTCCGTTATTTAACTGTTTTAGCTCATTAATTTCAAGACTAATGTAGCCTTTGTCTGTAAACTTAATAGCATTACTTAGTAGATTTACTAATATTTGTTTTAGCCTAAGTTCGTCTGCCCAAACGCACTGCTGCTTTTTAAGATTTATTTGAGTTCGAATTTCGAGGCCTTTTGCGCCGGCCTGCTGTTTAAAGAAATTGATTGTCTTAGTAACTAAATCGGGCAGATCTACAAGCTGATAATGAAGCTCTATTTTCCCGGACTCAATTTTCGACATATCCAGAACATCGTTTACTATAGATAAAAGTGTTCGTGACGATTCGGCCAGGGCGCTAATGTATTGCTCTTGCTCTGCACTTATTGCAGAACTTTTAATTAATTCTGTATAGCCAATAATACCGCTTAGGGGTGTTCGTATTTCATGGCTCATATTAGCCAGAAATTGGGTTTTGAAGCGGTTATTTAAGTCTGCCTTTTCTTTTTCTTTCTTTAAACTTTTCTCAAGTTTATAACGACTTATAGCACTGCCAATGTTACTAGCAAAGTTTCTAAGCGATGCCATGTCTGAAGCATCCCATACTCGGTCTCCCTCGCATACATCGAAGCCAACCATACCCCATAAATGTTCTTTAAGCAGTATTGGGAAGAGCAGTACCGAGCTTGTATTAACACGTTCAGCAATTTTACGAATAATATGCTCGGGTTCAAGTTCGCTCACAGAGCAGGAAAAAGCTTCTCCTTTTGAAAAAGATTTGAAGCCCTGTATAGAGCTGATTTCTACTTTATGCAGAATATGCTTGCGCCTTTCTGTATTTTCGTTTTTTCGGCTCCAGTTGTAGCGCAGGCTAGTATAAACTTTGGTAAGGTCGAGCGGATTTGTCTCGTTTTTAAAAATATAGGTTCTGTCTGCTTCTGCGGCCTTGCCAATAAGTTCCAGAGAACGATTTACAGCCTCGTTAAAGGATGTTTCTGAAAGAAGAAGGCTTGCTACACTAGCTGTTGCATTTAAAAGACGTTCTCTTTTACGTAGTGCAGCTGTAGATTGTTGAAACTCTTTGGTAGTTTTCTTTATATGCGTTATACAATGACTTGAAACCGCAGTTAACAGCTTATTGTTAGATTTCTCAGAAAATACAGATTCATTACGCCATGTATATCTACCAGTGTCTGTATCGTAAATTCTGTACTGTAAATCACTTAAACTCTGTTCGGTAGTAAAATGCTCCTCTAAAATTGAGAAAACCCGGTTCCTGTCTTCAGGATGTATGCGGTTGCTTAGGTGAAGCCAGTGGCTTTTGCTAATTTTGAGGGGATCTTTCGAATGTCTGGACTGATCTGCTTTTCCATGATTTGTAAACTCGTGACCGATATAAATTTCGGCATTTTGGCTTTCAAAGGTTGTTTTTTCATTTTCAGAATAGCGAAAGCAAATCCCTTTGTAAGCGACTTTTTCCTTTGATTTCTTGAGAGAACGCAGCGCTTTTTTCATTAATTTAAACCAAAATATGCATTATTTCAGACCTGTCTGTTCTATTACACAGACACATTAATTAACGGTAGCAGATATTTCGACCAGCATCTGCAGACATCTCATCGGCTCTGCATTAAATTCTTTTTTCTCATAGAATACATGCCAGAACTTATTCGAGTTGTTTTATTATAAAGTCCTAACTTCAACACTTTGTAATTACTTTGTTCACATGTTTCGCTTCTCAGTAACGTATAGCTTTTAATTCGCTTGATTTGCTGTTTGGAAGTACCCGTATGTTCTCTTTATGCTTATTTTACATAAAATAATCTTACAACTCGAGAGTTGTAAGTCGAGTAAACTGCCGTTTTTGGTGAACGAAAAGCCCAAATGGGGCTTAATACATTTAAAAGCTATATAAAATGACTCAAAGCTTTTTTGTCTTTAGTGTTGGCCAACACATCTTATATAAATACAAGAAAATAGTCTAACCGTATTAAATTAATGCAGTAATTACAATTAGAGGCGCAAACGTTTGGCCAGGCAAATTAATTTTTTTACTCGTAAGAGTTGAGGACGACTTAAAATGTAAAATTTATTAATAATACGCAATATTCTTGACCAATTATTTGTAGCTAGCTCATTAGTTTACTCTTTATTGCGTTGGTAAAAAGCTCGCTGTGCACAAAGGGAAATGCGTTTTCATGGCTATTAACTCAATTAGGGCGAGTTTTATAAACACTATTTTTGAATATAGGTAAGTGTAATATTTTTTTAATAAAGAGCATAGTTAAACAAGCCTTTCAAAGCCCATTTATGCTTGAATGTGCTTATAACTATCTGTTATTTTTGTGATGTGCCGTATGTAGTCTGGAATAGATACTATGAAAGCAGTTTGTCGGGCATGATAAATGGAATCGGAACCTCAACAGATGCAGCTATAGCTCTGAAAAGGCTTAGTTCTTCCTCATTTATTTTACGATCGTGAATCATACCTTCGGCAAGCCCGTGCAACATAGAGTTTTTTAGTTCGCCAGATGCTTTTCTAAAGGCTTCAAGAGCCAAGCGAAGGCGCTCGTTTGTTAAGGATTCAGATGTAAGCAAGGTAAGCTCAAATTCGCGGTCTGAGCTTGTAATGATAATTTCTGAGGAAGTTTGAAAGGCTTTTTGTGGATTACCGGCACGAAGGGCTACAGCCGAAAGTAAAACGTTTAATTCGGGTATCAGCTCATGAATCGAAGTGTAAATCACCTTTTCTTCTTTGCCGTTTTTGTGATAGCGCAGAAGTGAGTTAACAATGATTTCCTCCAGACAAAACTCCAGCAAATCCACTTTCCCGTCGGCATTTATCAACTCTTTGAGAAATCCGGTGAAGGCAACGGAGTCGGCTTTTTTAAGTGTACGAAGCGGGTTTATGCATAGTTCTGCAAGCGCTATGTGTACGTACGCGGGCTTGCTGCTCAGGGCTTTTTGATGCAATTCGGCTTCGGCGTAAATACTGCTGTCGTAATTTTCGCATATGAGATGCTGCTTTTCGCGGGTTGAGTCCTCCGGAGATAGCAGGAGCCCGGCTACAAGCGCGCGGGCGCCATCCGTTTCGCGCAGGGCTACGGTTACGGTTTCCGGAAGTTCATCAAGCATTTTTCGCGCTGCCGTAAGATGCGATGCCGCAGGATTTCCAGCGGCCATAATCAGCATGGAGCCTTTAACAATTTTATCGAACTTGTCAGATCCCGAGTCACCGGATTTTTTCTTTCCGCTATCCTGCTCGTGATTAAACTTTTTGCTGGCACGCTCGCCCGACATTTCCATCATAAATGAGGCCTTGATAGCTTCAATTCTTTTGTTGATAGGCGGATGTGTGGCCATCATACTGTTGAGCCAGCTTTTGTGGCCCGACGAAAAAAACAGGTGACTAAATTCTGCAGCATGCGCTTCCTTTATTTGTGAGCCTTCGCTATGATTTTTAATCGCTAAAAGCGCCCCGGCAATGCCGTCGGGATTTCTGGTGTATTGTACCGCGGCTGCATCGGCCAGATACTCCCGCTGCCTGGAAACCGCCGCCTGTATCATCCTGCCAAAAATAACGCCCATGTAGCCAATAAACATAAGGGCGATTCCAAATACCAAGATAGCCAGCCGGCCCTTCTGATCGTTTCGCCCGCTTCGTCCTATATTTGAGTAAAACTGTGCGCGCATGAGTACCGCCCCGAGAAGATGAATAATAAGGATACCGTTCAAAATCCCGATCAGCCGTATATTCAGCTTCATGTCTCCGTTAAAAATATGGCTGAATTCATGCGCAATAACACCCTGTAGCTGATCTCTGCTGAGCAGCCTTATACAGCCAAGCGTAACTCCCACGGCAGCATCATTCGGGGTGTAACCTGCGGCAAATGCATTGATGGAATTCTCCTGATCAAGAATGTATACTGCCGGCACCGGAATGCCGCTGGCAATCGACATTTCTTCAATTATGTTCATCAGTTTTCGCTCATCGGGATCTTTGGTGGAAGATTCTACGAGCCGGGCCCCCATCATTTCTGCCACAGCGCGACCCCCTTTTCGCAAGCTTATAATACGATAGGCCGATCCCGCACCTATAATAAGCAGTGTGATGGTTGCAATAGAGGTAAACAGCACCGGATTCCAGAACGCAAGGGTGCCTGGCTCTGCGGCACCGCTTCCGGCAAATAGCGCCCAGCTTACCAAATAAATGGAAATGATGAGGCCAAGCACGGCAAGCAGATAGAAAAAAAGTAGTTTACCGGTATTGCGCCGTGCGTCGTCCTGCGCTTTAAAAAAATCCATGCAGCTTATTTAACTTGTTTGAACGTTTTTTGGGGGGTGATGGCATCGTCTTACTAAAAAGAGACTTTTACATTTTTACGCTCTTCGGCCGGGTTTTCTAATTCGAATAATGCCGCTTCAGAAAAACCAAACATGTTGGCGAAGATAATATTCGGAAACTTTTCGCGCTGTGTATTGTAAAGCATAACCGAATCATTAAACGACTGTCGTGCAAACGATATCTTGTTTTCTGTTGATGTAAGCTCTTCGGTTAGCTGCATCATATTTTGGTTGGCTTTCAAATCCGGGTAAGATTCTGATAGCGCAAAAAAGCGGGTCATAGCTCCTGATAGCATGGCTTCACTACTCTGTAACTGCTTTAATGCCTGTGGATTTCCCGGATCGGCGGCCACGCTTTTTTCGGCAGACTGCGCCTGATTCCGCGCTTGTATTACTGCTTCGAGCGTTTCCCGTTCGTGTTTCATATAGCCTTTTGCGGTTTCAACAAGATTGGGAATCAAGTCGTAGCGTCGCTTTAGCTGTACATCAATTTGCGAGAAAGAGTTTTTGTAGCGATTTCGCAGCGTTACCAAACCATTGTAAATACTGATCTGCCAGATTATGATCAGTACCGGAATGAGAATCAATATGATTATTAGAATCGTCATGAGTGTATTTATTTGTGAGTAATTGAACCATAAACTGTTAGGCGAGGTCCCGTAATCAAGCTAAGCAACCCAAGCATTAAAAACTACTTGCATAGGGCTTTGTAAAAACTCTCTTTTGCCCGTCTTTTTGCTACGCAGATTTCCGTAAAATTTTAGGGTACCGTATCTGTATGCGATAAAATGAAAGAAAAGATTCAACGAAGAGTTTAAAAATAGCTTAAATTTAAACTCTGACCACCACTTTCCCTTCTCTACAAGATTTGAATATGAATATGTTGCTCAGCATTACGGCTGTAAAATTTTTGAAGACAGCAGAAATCTTGAAAACCGTTGCAGGTTCCCTTGGAAGACCTCTTTTTCTTATCCTGATACTTCTGCTAAGCAGTATTTTTATGTTTACAGGATGCGGCAGTAAGTCGGGCGATGTAAAAAGCAGAGCAGATGCAGCGGAGCTTCATTTTCCGGGTTCTCCATATGTTAGCGGGTATACACGCGGGCTTATTCGGGCCGATGGTTCGGTTAGCATTAGTCTTCAAAAGGCTGTTTCTGAGTCGGTGCAGCAAAGATCTGGTAATTTGTTTTCAGTTAAACCGTCGGTTCGGGGAGAGATGGTTTGGACCGATGCCTTTACGGCCCGGTTTCATCCGGCCGAGAAGCTTCAAAATGGTAAAGTATATACTTTTTCTTTCGATCTGCCTGCCGTAGTAGATGAGCCCGATGCCGATGTTTTCCGGTTCCCGGTTCAGGTGCTTCCTCAGGATTTCGAACTAACTGCAGACCCTCCTCAGATTACCGAAAACGACCGGGTTCGTATTTCAGGCTCCATCCGCTCTGCCGATATTGTTGAACTGTCTCGTCTCGAAAGATCGGTTTTGCTGCGACTCGACGGCCGAAATGTGCCGCTTGAATGGAAGAGTGTTTCCCCCACAGATTTCGAATTTGTATCTGCAGCCATCACCAAAACAGCACAAAAACGTAGCGCAACTCTTAGCTGGGACTGGCGTGAGGCCGGAGGAGAAACCCGAGGAAGAGAAACTATCGATATACCGGCAGAATCGGATTTTTACGTAACCGGATATCGGGTCGAGCGTAGCGGGAGTCCTTTTATTCGTATTTCTTTTTCTAAGTTTCTGGAAGAGACGCAGCAGCTAAGGGGAATGGTTTTGGTGAATAACAGCGAGGCTCTTACTACCATACTTCATAGAAATGAGCTGAGAGTATATCCTACGACTGAGCGAAGAGGAGATCACGTGATACAGCTTTTTCCTGGCATTACAGCCAAAGGAAGGAGCAGGCTGGATGAAACCGTGGAGCTTAATGTGGATTTTGGTGATGTGCCGCCGGAACTGCGGCTGATTGGCTCCGGCGTTATTCTGCCCGATTCTAAAGATTTGCTCCTGCCTTTTGAGTCGGTAAACTTGGGTGCTGTAGACGTGCAGATTACCCGCATTTTCGAAGAAAATATCCCACAGTTTTTGCAGCAAGGAGATATGGATCGAAGCTGGGGAATCCGCGAAGTGGGTAAGCCTGTTGTGCAGAAAGTAATTCCGCTACAGACTCTGGGCGATGTTAATCCGGGTCAGTGGAATACTTATGCACTCGATCTTAGCGAGCTGATAGAGCCTGAGCAGGGTGCACTTTATGCGGTAACCCTGGGTTTCCGCCGGCATCAGTCGCTGTATCCGTGCGAGCAGGAGTTGACTATGGAAACCGCAGATAGCGAAAACCGCTGGGTTTTATCACCTCGTGATGAGCAGAACTACTGGAGTGAATTCGATTCCTGGTGGATGAGCGGTAATTATCGCTGGAATGAGCGCGACAATCCTTGTTCCGATTCGTATTATACCTCTAATGTACGGGTGTATCGTAATGTGCTTGCATCCAATATTGGTTTATTGGCAAAAGCTGGTCCCGATGGCAGCATGCTCGTTTTTGCAACCAATCTTAAAACTGCTGCACCAATGCCGGGGGTATCGGTAACTGCGCTTGATTATCAGTATCAGCGGGTTGGGCAGGGGCATACCGGCTCCGATGGTTCGCTGAAACTGAATGCCGGAGATGAAATTTACCTGCTGAAGGCTGCTCTTGGCAAACAGCGCGGGTTTCTGCGAACTCCCAGAAATGCAGCCTTATCTATAAGTGAATTCGATGTAACCGGGGTATCACCCTCAGAAGGTCTGCAGGGCTTTATGTTTGCCGAACGGGATGTACATCGTCCCGGAGATTCGCTGTATGTGCATCTGATTGTTGAGCCGCATACGGGTGAACGTTTTCCGGATGTGCCGGCGCGTTTTGAGCTTCGTGATCCTGGGGGCAGACTTTCTGAGGTGCAAACCGTGCGGCCTGTTGGCGGTATGTATGCTTTTCGTTCTGCCACACCGCGCGATGCCCAAACCGGGCGCTGGATGGTTCAGGCTCAAATCGGTGGTTCCGACTTTTTCCATCGTCTTAATATTGAAAATATACTTCCCAATCGTCTTGCAATTGAGGTAAACTTCGATGATGAGCGCCTGATCTGGCCGCGTCAGTTGATGGATGCGCAAATTCGGGCAGAATGGCTTCATGGTGCGATCGCTCAGAACCTGAATTTCGAAATAGAAGCAGGGCTGCGCGAAGTGCCTTTTGGGTTTTCTGATTACGCGGAATTTCGCTTTACAGATCCCGGCCGTACCGCCGAGCTCGCTCCCGCTCTTGTTGCAGACGGGGCGCTCGATTCCGATGGTGCTGCCAATGTAGCCATTCGGCTGGATCGGCTGGCTGATTCTCCACCGGCTCTTAGTGCGAACGTAGTTACTCGTGTTTTTGAACCCTCGGGCAGCATAAATACGCATCGATCGCAGTTTACGGTGCTGGCGTATAACCGCTTTGCCGGTATCCGGCTGCCCGATCTTGATTCGGAGTTTGCGTCGGTGGAATACGAAACTCAAACTACGGCTCAGCTGGTTCTGCTCGATGCCGACGGAAAACCGCAGCGCGATGCTGAACTTATGGTTGAAGTTTATGAGCTGGAGTGGAGATGGTGGTGGCAGCGTAGCCGGGAGCAGCTGAGTCAGTATTTTCAGCAGTCGGCAAGCAGGCCGGTTTTCAGGGTGCTGGCCCGTACACAATCGGATGGCAAAGCTACGGTTACTCTTCCGACACATCGCCTCGATTATGGCAGATATTTTGTAAGGGTGATGGATGAAGGCGGCGGACACGCAGCGGGCATGGAATTCTATGTAGGCTACGGTTCATCAAGAATAAGCGGAGCGCCGGCAATGCTGGTACTGGAAACCGATCAAGAAACCTATCGTCCGGGTGATAATTTGAATTTGAGCTTTAACGGAGTTGAGGGTGGGAAAGCTCTCATCACAACAGAAACAGCCGGCCGGGTTATAGACTGGAAATGGGTGGATACTCAGGCTGGCGAGAATAAGGCGGCGATTAGGATTACGGAAGAAATGAGGCCGAACGTGTATGTAAGCGTGCATTTGCTGCAGCCGCACGGCCAAAGTAGTAACGATTTGCCGGTGCGCATGTTCGGAATTGTGCCGGTTACCGTGCAGGCCGATGATGCGATGCTTAAACCAGTTGCAAGGGTTCCTGAGCAGGTTAGGCCGGGAGATGAAATGACGATTCAGATTTCGGAAGATTCGGGCCGGGCCATGACCTACACCATTATGGTTGTAGATGAAGGCTTACTGAACCTCACTAATTTTCGTACTCCCGATCCTTTCTCTGCTTTTAATCGTCGCAGAGCTCTTGGAATACGCACATGGGATTTGTTCGATATGGTTGCGGGCGTATATGCCGGAAGTATGCGCAGAATTTTGTCGGTGGGTGGAGATATGGAGATAGATCCCGATGCAGATGCAGACGGTCCGGGTCGGTTCCGGCCGGTTGTTAGAGTGATGGGGCCGTTTTTGCTGGATGCCGGTGCCTCGCGCACTCATGCCTTTACCATGCCGGCTTACACCGGAAGAGTGCGCACTATGGTGGTCGCCACGAATCCCGAACATCGCAGGCATGGCAGTACTACCGCAAATACACTGGTAAAACAACCGCTAATGCTGCTCGGCTCTGCCCCATCGCACCTGAACTACGGCGACAGTCTGGTTGTTTCGGCTACCGTATTTGCAGATGCTGGTATTTCCGGAAATGTACAGCTTGAATTACGAAGTGAAGGTGCTGTTAAAAATGCAGGGGGCGAAAGTGGGCGCAGGATGGTTTCTTTTTCGGAGGCCGGAACACAAACAGCCCGTTTTAGCATAACCGGCACCGACGAAGGAGAAGGTCAGCTCTTCTGGACAGCTACCTCCGGACGTGAGCAGGCTTCTTATGCCGCAAACTTGCAGCTTAGTCGCTACGGAGATCCCATCACAGAAATTATTCGGAAACAAGCAGAACCGGGCGACACAACCCGAATTCCATTTACGGCTACGGGTATTGATGGTACGCAGATGGCTGTTGCAGAAGTATCCACCATTCCGGCAGTCGATTTTGAGAGCTGGCTGCAGCGGATAAATCGTTATCCGTTTGGGAGCATAGAAAGGCAGATATCGGCGGTTTTTCCGCTTCTGTGGCTTAAAAATGCGGAAATACAGCTGAGTGATGATTTTAGCCGAAATGCCGATCGCGATATTGAGCGGCTCATACAGGAAATTCCTCGTTTTATGCATGCTTCCGGGGCGGTTTCTATGTGGCCGGGGAGCCCGCTTTCTGATGATTGGATGAGCAGCTATGCGCTTCACTTTTTGCATGAGGCTTCCAGATCGGGCTATTATGTGTCATCACAGCAAATGGACCCGCTGCTGAAGTATGTTCGCCGGGCAGCTTCGGGCTGGAGAGCCGCCGATTCTGGCGCCATGCACCACGATTTGGTGCAGGCCTATCGTTTATATGTGCTGGCAAAAATAGGTCAGCCGGATATGGGCGCTATGAATCGGTTTAGGGAAATGCCGGGACTTTCTGTTCAGGCTCGGTGGAGACTTGCCGCAGCCTATGCCGCAACCGGGCAGGATCGGGCAGCCGTTTCGTTGATATCCTCAATTCCGGCAGACGCAAATGCAGGTTCCGGTCGGTGGATGTATGGTTCTGCTGTTCGGGATCAGGCATTTTTGCTACAAACGCTGGTCTATCTGGATATGGAGCCGGAGGCCGCCGATGCGCTTCGGGATTTGGTCCGGATTCGTGAAAACGCAGGTTGGGTTTCTCCTCAGGCTATCGCGTTTTCGATTGGCGCCATGACGGATTTCATAAAAAAATACGGAGCAGGCGATCAGTTAGAGCTTAAAATGAGCGGCAGCGGTCTCGATGCTACAGCTGTGGCGTCGCAGTCGGCATCCTATTCGGTTCGGTTTCGACCCGATTTGCGATCCGGAGAGCTGGTAATTGAAAATAAAGGCAATGCACGGGTTTATATCACGCTTTCGGTCGAATCGGTTCCCGATCTGGCGGCAAGGCGAATATCAGAAGACAGCAACGGCCTTGTTCAGCAGCTCCGGTATCTTACCGCAGATGGTTCGGTTGCCGATTTGAGCCGGCTGTACCCCGGTATGGAAATTACGGCCGAAGTTCGTATTACTAATCCCGGAACCCGTGGCGATATGGAGCAGCTGGCTCTTGTGCAGCCTGTACCTGCCGGATGGCAGCCTTTACCCGGGCAGATTGATGCCATAGTGTTTGGCGAAACGCAGCAGGAAACATCCGCATTTTTTGCCAGAGATCGCCGCGATAGCGAAATTATTACGTATTTCAGGCTTTCGGCGGGCGAAACCAAAACGTTTGCACAGCGGTTTACGGTGGTTTATGAAGGGGAATTCCTGCTTGCTCCGGTCCGCAGTGTGTCGGTTTCTGATGCGCGTATTTTTGCAAGAAGCGCATCCGACCGAATCCGCATAAGCAGAAGCGCAGTGCCGGTGCCCTAATCCTTTTCGTAGGAGAAAACAGCTAAGGCTTCTACATCACCCTACAATATGAAAGCATACTTAAAAAATGAACAAATACACCTACGCACTAATATCAGAAATCGGATCTCATTTCGACGAGGATACCGCTCTCTCGCCTCAAACGCTTATTTCGGAGCTTTTTGAGGCCGGTTTCGATGATGTAGACTGGATGGAAACTCTTATGCAGCTCCAAATGCTGTATGCCATTAACATCCCCGATGAACTCGCCGACGAGCATGATCAAACTCTGGAATCCTTCGCTTCGGAGCTTAGCGCGCTGCCGGTTTTGCCAGACGAGCACTATCCGGATTATTACCGGGCCTGTATTCAGGTGTTGGAGGAGTGGTATCAGTTCAAAAATGGATTGCATGCCGCAACGAGCCCGAAGGAGCTGGAGAAATTGGAGCGTGAATTTGAAGAAAATACCCGTGTTCCTTACGGGGTAATCAGTTCGCTGTTTTCATAAAGGTTTTTCAAAGCCTTCATAAACTGCAGTTAAGAAAAAAGTGATGCAAAGCACGGAAAGTTCATCAAACCTAAAGCAAGGTAAAAACGCCAAATCCATTCGATTCTCATGGATTTTTCTTTTTGTTGGGGGTATGGTGATGGCTTTTTTGCTAGTGGCTCGCTTTTTAGCGGCGGGTACACTGTTTGATGTGCCCTATTCTACGGTGCTTACCGATCGCGACGGAGAGCTGCTTGGCGCCAGAATTGCGGCAGACGGTCAGTGGCGATTTCCGGAGCCCGAAGCTTTGCCGGAAAAGTACGTGGCATCGGTTCTGGTTTTCGAAGATAAACGTTTTCGATACCACCCGGGAGTAGATCCGTTGGCGTTAAGCAGAGCGATAACACAAAATGTTCAGCAGGGCAGAGTGGTAAGCGGTGCAAGTACGATTACTATGCAGCTGGTGCGATTATCCCGTGAAAACCCAGCCCGAACACCTATGGAAAAAGCGGCTGAAATATTTCGGGCAATTGGGTTGGAGCTCAAGTATAATAAAGATGAAATTCTGCTATTGTATGCTGCTCATTCGCCTTTTGGCGGAAATGTAGTGGGGATTGAAGCTGCTTCCTGGCGTTATTTTGCAAGAGATATTCATGAATTGTCCTGGTCCGAAAGCGCGCTGCTTGCCGTGCTACCCAATAGTCCATCTCTGATTCATCCGGGCCGTAACCGCGAAATGCTTCTGCAAAAACGCAACGGATTGCTCCATAGGCTTCACAAAGCCGGCCATCTGGATGAAATGGATCTTGAGTTGGCCTTACTCGAGCAGATTCCTGAAGCGCCTCATCCTCTTCCTACTTTGAGTCCACATGTGCTCGACCGGGCTTGGAGTAGTTCACGTCTGAGAGGGAAAAGAATTACAACTACTATCAACTATCGCCTGCAGGACAGGCTTAATACGGTGATTGGCCGGCATTATTCCAGGCTGGTGCAAAATGATATACACCATGCAGCCGCACTTGTAATTTGTGTGAGAACCGGAGAAATAAAAGCCTATACCGGAAACACAACAAGCTTTGAGCCAGCCCGGGGCCACGCCGTTGATCTGGTGCAGGCCGAACGAAGTTCTGGAAGCATACTAAAGCCTTTGCTTTATGCTTTGATGCTCGACGATGGACAAATTTTGCCCGGAACTTTAATCCCCGACGTGCCCACTCAGATTTCGGGTTACATGCCTCAAAACTTTTCCAGAACGTATTCCGGGGCCGTTCCGGCCGGCGAGGTGGTATCACGATCGTTAAATGTGCCGTCTGTTCGTATGCTGAGAGAATATGGGCTGGAGCGCTTTCATTTTCAGCTTAATGAGATGGGGCTTACAACAATTAAAAAGCCAGCCGACCACTACGGTCTTACGCTTATTCTGGGCGGAGCCGAAACTCGTTTGCTGGAAATGGGCGGTCTGTATGCAAGGATGGCGAATCAGCTTGGCAAGCATTTTGAGCTATCAGATGCCAGCAGTGACCCTGAGTTTGGCTTGCGGCTATGGTCTGAGCCTTACCCATCTTTTTTGTGGGAATCGTCCGGTCGGCTGCCGGGCAATGGTTCGCTTTGGGTAATGTTTAACGCCATGCAGGAAGTTACCCGTCCCGATGGTGAGGTCGACTGGCGTCGGTTTGATTCGGCCCGGCGAATAGGCTGGAAAACCGGAACCAGCTTTGGTCATCGGGATGCCTGGGCCATTGGCGTAACTCCCGAATATGTAGTTGCGGTCTGGGTTGGAAATGCTGATGGCGAAGGGCGAGCGGGCTTAACGGGAGCTTCTGTAGCCGGACCTGTAATGTTCGATATCTTCCATCAGCTGCCGGAGACAAGCTGGTTCAGCGAGCCTGTATATGAAACCGAGCAGGTTGTAATCTGTACCAAAAGTGGCCACAGAGCCGGGTCCGACTGCGAGAAAACTCATCTTGTAAGTATTCCAGCAAAGGGTTTACAAACAGGATTGTGCCCGTATCACAGCGTTATTTTTACTGATCGGGAAACCCGAAGTAAGCGTGTGAGCAGCCGCTGCTCAAGCCCGGAAAACATGCAGGCCGAGCAGCTGTTTCGTCTGCCACCGGCCATGGCTGCCTATTACCGAACTGTAAATACTGGCTATCGCGAGCTGCCGGGCTGGGCACAGGGTTGTGAAGAAACAGGAAATACGCAACCCATGGAGATGGTTTATCCACCTGCCAATGCCGAAATTTACATCCCGCTGGAGGCAGACGGTCAAAAAGGAAGAGCTGTTTTTGAACTGGCTCACGAGTCTTCCGGCGCAGAGGTATTCTGGTTTATGGATGAAGTTTTTATTGGCAAGACCAGCTCGCGGCATCAGCTTAGTATAGACGCATCGCCAGGAGAGTACATTCTTTCACTCACAGATAATTTTGGGAACAGGCATCGGCAGAAAGTGACTATATTAAGCCGATAGGCCCCTTGTAGGAATTAAAAATATTTTCAAAATCGCCTGGCACTGCACAATTTATTTACTGAAAAGTCCGTAAAATAAAGGATACTTTCAAAATAAAGTAAACGCAGCAATTTAGGCTCACATCAGCTTTCCTGTGTGGGTTTCTGGTAGTTCCGAAAAGATGAATCCGAAAGCGGGGATCATTTTTGCTTTTCTCCGGCGACTACATTCGATAAAGTTTCATTTTTTTTTGCGCAGGAAAAATCTGTACCACTTAAACTGGTAAGGCGTCTATTTCGAGTTTGAGATGCATCACCCGTTTTAAAAAGCATGTTGCAGGAACGGTAAACAATTGTAAAGTCTATTCAGAACGTAATCATCATTCAGTAAAACCACTATGCTTTTAAATTCAATGGAATTATCGGAATCTCAGTACGAGCAGATTATTAATGATCTTGCCGAAAAGGATTTCGCCATTTGCCACTTTCTTGTAAACCCGGTTACGCTTGGTGCGCTTCGCTCAGTGCTGGCAGAAAAGCAGGCCGAAGGAGAGCTCATTGAAGCCGCTATCGGAAACAAAACTCTCGAGACGAAACGCAAAGATATTCGCAGGGATAAAATTCTTTGGATTGATCCTTCTGAACAAAATATGAATGAACATGAGCGTGTTTTCAATGCTCGCATAGCAGATTTGTCTGCCTACATGAACCGTACTTGTTTTACAGGAATTCGGGAATGGGAATTTCATTATGCCTGCTACGAGCCCGGAGCATTTTACAAGCGCCATATCGATCAGTTTAAGAATGATGACGCCCGTAAATTTTCTGTAATCACCTATTTGAATTCAGATTGGACGAGTGCCGACGGCGGTCAGCTTGTGATGTATCTAAACGGGGAAGCCTTGCAAATTTTGCCCGAATTCGGTACAAGCGTAATTTTCCGGAGTGAAATAGTTGAGCACGAAGTACTGCCGTCGGTCCGGGAGAGATTGAGTATTACAGGCTGGCTGAAGTAGTTTTTTTGGAGAGCGGGAGGGAAGGAGAGTGGGAGAGTGAGAGCGAGGATAGAAGACCGGGGGGCGACATGATTTAGCCCGTGGTAGAGGCCGCAGCATATAGTGTGGCCTCCACCTCCGGCTTGAAAATTATCCGAAGGTAATTTTCAGAATGCATCATACTATAAATCACATAGAATCAATAGTAAAACCAGTCAAATTCCAGTTCAGCCAAATCTTCAAATCGGCGTAAAAAACCCTTATTTAAACGGAAATTAGCTACGGATATCATCTTCAGCTTCTTCGGATAGTAAGACGGGGTTTTCGGTAATCCGGTCTTCAGGTTCTTTAACAAATAGCCAGGCAACCGCGGATGCAAGTACGGTAACGGCGCAAATCATAAGTAAAATATTTTTTGCAACCACCGACTGAACAATTTCGGCAATAGCGAAGCTTGAAACGAGCTGTGGCAAAACTACAGAAAGGTTAAACAAACCCATATAAAGCCCCATTTGGTTTTGCGCCACTTTCTGACTCATAATCGCAAAAGGCAGACTTATGATGGAAGCCCAGCCAATGCCAATGATTAGCATTAAAATATAAATTGTGGCGGGTGTTAAACCGGCAAAAGCCAAGGTTCCGTATCCGGCAGCCATCACAAAAAGAGCATAGGCATGTGTTTTTACCCTGCCAAATTTGTTGGCGAGAGGCTCAAGTAATAAAACCGGAATAAAGGCTGCTACCAGGTTTAAAGAGAAAAAACTCCAGTTCACTACGCTTCCAATTTGCACATCGGTAAGGTCGGGAAGCTGAAATTCCACAAAGGCGAAAAAGTAAATAAACATACTTTGCACCCCAATCCATGAAAAGGAGTGAGCCGCAAGAATTTTGTGGAATCCGATTTTGCCTGCTTCTTCGGCAGATTTTCCGGTTTCTGATTTTTTAAGCGCCTCGATAATGAGAAGGATAGATAAGCCAAGCGCAAAGAGTTCAAAGTAAAAACCCGGAAACTCCAGTCCTGTCAGCCTTTTAACGATCGCATAAATACCGTACAGCAGAAAACCCCAAAGCGGACGAATATTAAAAAAGACTTCGGTAAGCGACGCATAGTGCTTTGGAGTTGGATCTGAAAGCGAGGCGGCTTTGGTAATTTCGTCTTCGTCTTCGCCATACCGGCCAAGATAGCGCGGCTCTTTTATAAAAAACGGTGGGATAATGGAAAAAATAAGCACAACTCCGGCACCTATATAAATAAGGGCAATGTTACCTAAAGTGGCACCGATAAAATAGGAAAGAACCCCAAAAGAGCCGGAAACGAACTGCATCCAGGTATATCCTTTTGTGCGGAGCGGACCTTCGGGCGTTACATCGGCAATAATAGAGCGTGTCGGGTTAAACGACACATTTATGGAAAGATCGAGCACCATCGAAATAACGATGGCGATACCTAAAATTCCCTCAATACCGAGCCCGGATTGAATTATCCCAATATTGGGCAATGCCAGTAGCATAAGCGAGGCCAAAACTCCACCAATAAGGATAAACACCCGGCGCCTGCCGTTCATAACCCATACGTTATCGCTAATGATACCAATAATAACCTGACCCAAAATTCCTGCAATCGGTCCAGTAGCCCAAACAAGGCCAATCTCGCTGATTGAGAGACCGTATTCGTAGGTAAGAATCCAGCTTAAGGCAGCAATTTGTATAGAAAGACCCAGTCCCATAGCCGTGGCAGGAAGCGCAAGCAGGGCGTAGAACGGTGTGGAGAGTTTTTTCTGAATTTCAAGCATGTAATTGAAGGATAAATTTCGGGTAAAATTATGCTGAGGCTAAGTAATTGCAAAGATATGCAGTATAAAATTAGCCTTTGGCCAAATCACTGTCATCATCGCAATAGCAGTGCGAAACCGGCTCCAAATTACCTCCGATTTCTATTGATCGAATTCAAATAATTAATTTGAAGGATTGTTACACGTGCTCATCCAAAATCAGATCAAAATTAATGAAAGCGCTTACATAATCCAAAGGGCAAATAGCATCAATTTTGTCTGTTTGTAGTTTTTTCAAAGTCTGCTTGCTGAGTGTTTATAGGTTCGTAAATTCATTTTTATAAGCAGGACTTTAGCAGGATCATCAAAACAGAACTTATCAAAATCGTATCATCGTGGAATAGGTGAAAACGGGAGTTTAAGCAGGATTGAGGAGTGCATCATCCTAAATAATAGCTGAATTCTATTTGCGGGAAAAAAGGGTTTGTAAAGATTCGAAAACGTGAAGAACAATAATGAACGGAATTCGTCCAATTGCTGATATCATCAGTCAGTATTGTAAAGTTCACGGCATTAAAGTCCGGATCTCAATGCTGCACTCTGCTCAAAACTCTATTTTCAACGCCTCTGCATTTTATATGAATTTTTCTTTTCTCCTTTTCACATCCGCAGAATGTACCATGCGTTTCAATCGCATCATTCCTGCATTTCTTGCGATCATATTTCTGATTGTCCCAGCATTGAACGGGGAAATTAAGGCACAGTCTGCGCCGGTCTTTATGAGCGGTACTGTTAGCGATTCGGAGACTTCAGGGGCGCTTCTTGGTGCTAATGTGGCCCTTTTTAGCCTGCCTGATTCTACCCTGCTACGCGGTGCAACAAGCGATGCGGAAGGAAATTTCAGCTTGAGAATGGTTCGTCCCGGCGAATATTTTCTTCGTGTGAGCTATGTGGGTTACCACGCTTTTGAGGATACGGTTCGATGGTCAGGTGGTGATCCGCTTTCCAAAATTATACGTCTGCGCCCAGATCCGGCTCAGCTGGAGGAGCTTCGGGTAACCGCATTGATAGACCGCGTTGTGGTGCGTGGCGATACCACGGCATTTAATGCTGATGCGTATACCGTAAACCGGGATGCCACCGTAGAAGACCTGATTAGCCGAATGCCGGGGATTACGGTTCAAAATGGTCAGGTTGAGGCGCAGGGCGAGCAGGTACGGCGTGTTCTTGTAGATGGAAACGAGTTTTTTGGTGACGATGCAACCCTTGCCTTACGTAATCTACCAGCACAAATTGTGCAACAAATTGAGGTCTTTGACCGTATGGGCGATCAGGCTCGTTTTACCGGCTTCGATGATGGCTCGGGGGAGCGAACCCTAAATATCGTGACACGCTCGGGAATTCGAAACGGTCAGTTTGGGCGTGCCCAAAGCGGATATGGATCTGATGACCGATATACAGGAAGCGGAAGCTATAACTACTTTAGCGGGAATCAGCGGGTTTCTGTTTTGGGGCAAACCAATAATATAAATCAAATCAACTTTTCTGGTGAGGACCTGGTGGGGGTGCAGGAAGCGGCTTCCGGAGGACGTGGCGGAAGAGGCGGCGGCGGCTGGGGCGGAGGTCGTGGCGGCTGGGGCGGCGGCGGCGCAACCCGCGATTTTATGGTCGGTGGACAGGATGGCATAACTCAGACTCATTCTTTCGGGCTAAATTACATAGATCGTATGGGTGATGCCTTTCGTATAAACGCCAGCTACTTCTTTAACAGTACAGACAATGTTTCTGAAAGACTGAGCGAAAGACAGTACACTGGGGGATTTGCCGGAAACCAAATTTACGACGAGTTCTCAACTGGTTCTGCAGATAACTTGAACCACCGTTTTAACATGAGAGCAGAGTACACGCTCAGCGAGTCGACATCCTTTATATTTACGCCAAGACTGAGCTTTCAATCCAACGATAGCCGTAGCGTTTTTGAGGCCATCACCCGTAGAAATGGTGGCGAACTTGTAAACGAAACCTTGAACGACAATGCCAGCGAGCGGAGTGCTTTCGACCTTACATCTTCGCTTTTGGTAAGACACCGGTTCGAAACACCCGGCCGTACGCTATCGATGAATGTACAGGCCGATGCCAACAACCGGCGGGGAGATCAGTTCCGGAGTGGTCAAACATTCTTTTTCGACTCAGACCGGGGCGATATTGTTGAAAACCAGTTTACAGATAGCGACGACCGCGGCTATACTCTCGGTACTAATCTTACCTACACCGAGCGCATGGGCGAGCGTGCGCAGCTGCAGCTCAGCTACAATCCAAGCTACACGGTCTCGAATGCGGACCGCTCCGTTTTTTCACGTGATGAAGTAAGTGAGGCCTTCGACATACCCGAGCCCGGTCTGTCGAATGTATTTGAAAACCAGCTTTATCGTCATCGATTTACAACTGGCTATAATGCGCGCACCGAAGGAAATCTGCGCTACAACATAAACCTTTCGTATCAGCAGACTTTGCTTCGGGGAAATCAGGAATTCCCGTTTGATGCCCAAACCAGACAGCTGTACAGGAATCTGCTGCCATCGGCGACATTTACGTTTAATCTGCTCGAAAACGGCAATATGCGATTGCGCTACAACACCAACACAAGAACGCCTTCGGCAAATCAGCTACAGGATGTAATCGATAATACAAACCCAATACAGCTGCGCGGTGGAAACCCTGATCTGGGTCAGTCGTATTCGCATTCGGTTTCGGCTCGCTGGAGAAGAGTTGATCCGCGAACGGCAAGTTCGTTAGTCTTATTCCTGAATGCCAGCTACACCACCGATACCATCAGTAATGTAACCTACATCGCCGGAGCCGATTCGGTGCTTCCTGGCGGTATTTTTCTGGGATCGGGCTCAAGATTTATTCGTCCTGAAAACATTGGTGATTCATGGAATGTGCGGGCATTCATGTTTAGAAGCCTTGTTGTAGAGGCGCTGCGCAGCAATCTGAATCTGAACGGAGGCGTTACATTTAACCGGTCTCCGGCTGCCGTAAATCAGGAGCGTTTCGACACCAACAACTGGACCCTGAACCTGGGCACGGTATTAAGCAGCAATATTTCTCCTGAGACCGATTTCCGGATTTCGTATCAGGCTTCGTATAATCTGGTAGACGACGCCATACCGGGCGGGCTGGATTCTGACTACTACTCTGGTACAGCGGCACTGCGCGTAAATTTAAATCCGTGGCGCGGGCTTATTCTGGAATCCGACACTCGATTAAGGCATTTTGTAGGCTTGCCCGACGATTTCTCAAACGACTTTGTGCTTTGGAACGCTGCCATTGGCTATAAATTCCTCGAAAACCGGGCAGCTGAAGTACGTTTTACCGTGGTCGATTTATTGAACCAAAACGACAACATAAACCGGATTATCGAAGACACATACATCGAAGACGTTCGCTCCAACGTATTATCCCGCTATGCCATGGTAACCTTCAGCTACAACTTCAGGGCTATTCAGCAGGGGGGAAGGCGTTAATAATGAATAAAGGAAATAGTCTTACCTAAAACCCGCTAACGCTAAGTCTCCATAAATACAAAGCTAAAACTGGTAGCCAGGAAAAATAGTGATACCGGAATAAGGGTGAAGATGCCGGCAAACCAGAATTCGGTGAAAAAGAAAAGCACGATGCCGAAGTTGACGAATATCAGACCAATCCAAAATAGCCAGCTTGCATTGAATTCTCTTGTTTTGTCCGGTTTACTTCTAAGCTGAAACAACAGATAGATAAACTCTACGCTAAGAGTGGCCAAAATCCAGGAAGTAAAAAAGAAAAAGGATGAGTTAATCAGTCTGAATTGTATTGCCAAAACATATGCGACCGCAATAATTAGCTGAGAAATTAGCACGAAAAACCAGAGAAATTGCTTGTTGTTGAGCATCTTATTCATGTACTGTTTGCGGAATTTGATTTTAATTTTAAACAAATGATTTGAAATAGAGGATCTTTGTAAAGCTTTGACTCATCCTAACTATTTTGTCTTTTCTAATTCCTTCTGCAGGCGTTGGTAAAAGTCATTAACTCTTCTTTTGTTTACGCCAAAATCGCTGTATCCGGTTCGGCTGGCGCTGCGTATGTGCACCGCGGTTTTACCATCTTCGCTGGCCGGGCTAAAGCTGAGAAGCACATCATCCCGAAAACCAAATACCGGAATTCTGAATACGGCATGGAGATCTGCGGTGTCGTGCTCTTCTATAGTTTCGGCCCGCATCTCTTTTAAAACTTTTTTGGAAGCTTCTTTTACGGCGCTAATTTCAAGGGCGAAAATACGGGTTTCCCGCTCACAATTTGGGCTGTCGGGGCAGGCGGGAAGCGGGTTTCCGGTTTCGAATTTTGCTGATGTATTCTCAGAAGTAGAACTCATTGGATTAAATAGAAACAGAATATAGGTTAGAGTTTGAATGACGATCGATTTGCTGGAAACGCTCATACATTTTTTTGTCGGGATAAAAAGGTGGTAATTGAATTAAGCTAACATCAGGCATTGGCGGCCATTCGCCGAATTATGGGCGGAAGCGCAGCTAAAACGTAGTCGATTTCTTCGGTAGTGGTAAATTTACTCAGGCTAAATCGTATGGATGATTTCGCTGTTTTGGAATCGAGCCCGAGGCTTTGAAGCACATGCGACGGCTCGATTGCGCCCGAAGTGCAGGCCGAACCGTTAGAGACGCAAATACCCTCGATATCCAGATTTAGAAGCAGCATTTCTCCGTCTATTGCTTTTCCATCGGGCAGGGGGAAAGAGCAGTTTACGATATGCGGAACGCTAAGGGCCGGATCTGGGTGCCGGTTGAGGTGAACTATGCCCGGCAAGGCTTCCTGAAGTCCGGAAATAAGTTTTTGACTTAACTGCGCGACGTGCTTCAGGTTTTTATCAAAATTTTCTTGCAGGATTTCCATTGCTTTTCCGGTTCCGGCAATTCCGGCTACGTTTAGCGTGCCGCCTCTACGGTTTCTTTCCTGAGAACCGCCTTGCAGAAAAGGACTCCAAGGGCTTCCTGCTTTCACGTATAAGATGCCGCAACCTTTGGGTCCGTGAAACTTATGGCTGCTCAGACTCAGTAAATCTACACCGAGCTGTTGCACATCCCATCTGATTTTGCCGGCTGCCTGTACAGTGTCTGAGTGGAGGGGAATATTTTTCGACTGGCACAAACTTGCAATTTCGTGCACCGGTGTTATGCCGCCCGTTTCGTTGTTTACAAGCATCAGCGAAACGAAAATGGTGTCGGGCTGCAGGGCTTCCTCAACCTGTGATGCAGATATTACTCCGCCCGGGCCTGGTTTAAGATAGGTGCAACTGTAGCCTTTTTTTTCGAGCTCGTGCAAAGGGTGAAGCACCGCATGATGCTCGGCAAGAGATGTAATAATATGGCCCGGTCCGGCTTTTTCTGCGAGTCCGGCAATTGCGGCGTTATTGCTTTCGGTAGCTCCGCTGGTAAAAATAATTTCAGAAACCTCGCACTGCAGTACCCGCGCGATTTTTTCTCGGGATTCTTCTACCGCAACCTGCGCCACGCGGCCCGGCTGATGTATGGAGGACGCATTCCCGTAAACTTCAGTGAGATAGGGAATCATGGTTTCTGCTACCAAAGGGTCTGTTTTGGTAGTAGATGCGTTATCAAGATAAATAAATGAAGCAGGTTTTTGCATGTTTACAGCTTTGGTATGCATGAATTGGATTCCCGGAACCAATCCGGAACAGCTTTTATAATCGTAGTTGTTTTGTGTAGCTTGGTTTTCCCAAATATGGGGATAAAACCGTTATTTTAAAGAACACTCGGATCATACGAAAGGTTTAAGAAAAAGTCTTTAAGGGATTATAGCACCTTTTGAAATTGCTCCACTTCTATACTCAAGCCATTTATAGCCAGTCACGTCTGTATAAACAGGTGTTAATTGGTATAGAATGTATGAAACATCATAAATGACTGTTCAAAAAGCTATATTTACAGAGCTCATATTTACGAAATTTCTTTTTTGAACGTTCTCATCACTATATGATTTAAAGATAAGGTTCCTGAGGCCAACTTCATGGTGTTTATTCATTCATTCATCGTCTTTTACCGAATGTCCATTTTGTCTGAACTTTACTGATTTATGAAAAAAAAGATACGAATTTACGGTTTCCTGTTATTTGTCGTAAGCTTAATGGCGACCTGCCCATCTCAGATTTTTGCCCAGCAGGGTGATGAATTTCGCGGACTCACTACTTTGGATGCTGCTTTTAGCCTTCAGGTTTCGGAGAATGCTCTTCAAATGGAGTTTGCAGAAAACCGACTACATCCGGCTGTTGAAGCACTGCTGAGAGCATCAGAAAATGATGTAAATGAAATGCTTCAGCAAATGGCCGGGCAACGCATGCCGGGGGTTCGATACAGAGCCGGAAGCAGCGAAATGAGTACCGAACTAATCGTTTACACTAATCCCGGTGTGGTAATAGAAAACGCTCTGCCGGTCCGCGACGGACTTTTTGTTGTTTATGCTACGCTAAACGAAATCAGGAATCTCGCATTACGGGATGATGTACGCTGGCTCGAGCCGGGTAAATTACATGTTACAATGGGTAACCGGGCAAGAGCGGCAACCGGTGCCGATATGCTCCATCAGGGATTTGCAGGAAGCGAACCGCTAACCGGAGAAGGCGTAATTGTTGCGATATTCGATTCCGGAATCGATGTAAAGCATCCTTCGTTTCGGGTGCCGGGCGATAGTTTGAGTAGCCGTATTAAATACGTTTGGGATCAAACCCGAGAACCAGCTCAGGGCGAAAGTTCTCCACCATCTCCATTTAACTTTGGCGTGCTGTACAGCAGAGCCGATATTGAGCAGGGATTATCTTCAGGAGAAGGGATTTCATCCCGCGATATTACTGGTCATGGCAGTCATGTTGCGGGTACTGCAGCAGGCAGCGCGGCCTTTACGGGGATGGCGCCGGGAGCCGATATTGTGGCGATAAAGGGCGGAGACAACACGTTTTCATCAGGAAATATTATAGCAGCAACTCAGTTTATGGGCTGGCTTAACGAGACATACAACCGGCCAGTGGTGGGTAATTTTAGTATCGGCGGATTTTTTACTTCGCGAGACGGAACAGAACCGACAGAAATTATGATGGATGAAGTTAGTCAGAATCCTGGTGTTGTAATGGTTGCCGCCGCTGGTAACAGCGCCACACAGCCGCGATATGTGAGTGCCATGGCCGACGCAGACACGCTTTATGTGGAGGTTCCAGAGTATAACCCGAACGCCGGTTCGACTAATGATTTTTTTCTGGTTGATGTCTGGTTTGATTCGGATGTTAACGCCAGCATGACGGTCATTAGCCCGGGTGGACTTGAGTTTACCTGGAATTCGTCAAGCTCGTTTTTTGCTCCCGATATTTCTGATGGCAGTATTCTTGGAATAAATATGGTGCAGTCTGCAAACGGCCACCGTAATATAGTGATGCAGGTTATTGATCAGAATCCAAATTTTCCACCGGCATCGGGTACCTGGAAAATTGTGGTGGAAAATGCGGGTCGTATGTTCGATAGCTGGCTGGTTTCCAGCAGGCTGGGAACCAGAAGCGCAACGATTCGGGATGCAACCAGCGACTTTTCGGTGACCACCCCCGGTTCTGGCAAAAGCGTAATTACGGTGGGAGCATATGTAATGCAAAACAATCTGGTTAATGTTTCGGGAAATGTATCTGAATTTCCTTCCGATCCATTCGAAAGCCGCGCTTTTTTTAGCAGTTTGGGTCCAACCCGAGATCGCCGCATCAAACCGGATGTAATGGCTTCCGGACGTTTTGTGGCATCCAGCCGGTCGGCCGACGCAAGCTACTCTAACTCGCTCGTAGCTTTCGATAGCCGGTATGTTTGGCAGGGAGGAACAAGTATGGCTTCTCCGGTAGTTGCCGGTGGCGTTGCGCTGCTTCTGCAGGCTTTTCCACAGGCTATGGCCGAAGATATTAAAGAGGCTATTCATGAAAGCGCAGGCTTGGATTCATTTACAGGAAATCTGCCCAATATGGAATATGGTTTTGGAAAACTGAGGCTCCCCGGTGCTCTTCAGCTGCTGGATGAACGCTACGGGTCCGGATTATTGTCTGATGATCCCGGTACTGGCTTAATTCCTCTACATTTTTATACCGCCGGAGTTGTCCAAACAAATCCCGAAAACAGATTTTTATTGCGTAGTGGAGGAGACGAAGCCGCAAAAGTGTTATTGCCGCTTTTTCAGGGTATTGTAAACGGTATAACAATACATACAGGGGAAATTTCGGGTGATGGCATTTTGCGCGTACAGCTTGCCGAAATGGATTCGGATCAGCAGGGCATCAGGCGATTTGTAGGCGATTCAGCAGAAGTTCCGTTCTCATCCCTATCGCCATTTTTAGAAAACTTCATCCCTTTGTCTGAAATTGGCATTGCCTTACTTGAAGATTTCAGCGCGGCGCTCGTCGTTGATGTTATTCCTGCTGGCACAGCACAAAATAGCGGGGAGCTTGAAATACTATCGCGTGCGGAGTCAAGTCTGCCCCGAGGGGCGGTTACCACCAGAGTAAGCAGTAATGGAATAAACTTTTCTGGCTTGCAAATTGGTTTCGGGCTGTATACAGATGTTTCTGCCACCGGGGTTTCGGGCGAATTGAGCGACATGCTTCCCCCGGGCTATCAGCTGCCTTTTCAAATTCGTTTAGGGAACAACTATCCTAATCCGTTTAACAATCAAACTATTATCCCCTACGAAATTGGTTCACGCTCTGAAGTCACGATTACAGTTTATGATATTACAGGTAGAAGAGTGGCTACATTAAATGAAGGATTGAGAGAACCGGGACGCTATGAAACCGTGTTCGATGGAACGAGGCTTGCATCGGGAGTTTACCTCTACCGGCTTCGCGCAGGAACTTCTCTGCTTGTACAAAAAATGCTGCTACTAAAGTAAGGATTAAGCTTGGCTGTTTTAGTTTATGCCCGACTTGAGTACGTGTGCATATTTCTTTGTGTGTTTGGATGGTTGCCTTCGGCCTATTCTCTTATTTCGAAACCATCCGGGCTCGGGCGTTTTCTGCGTTTGTTGTAATCACAGGATTAGCGACTGCTTCGCTGAGTCCTCCATCCGGGGTTATAATACCGGAACATGCGGCCCGGTTTTGATATGTTTATCTGTTTTTGAGCTCGGCCACTGACTTCTGACGTCTGATCTCGATCCTCCGTATTAGGTCCTCGGTCTTTTGCCCTCCGATGTCGAAAGAATCCTATCACCGGAAGAAAAAAAATCCAATCCGATCCTAAGGATTCATAAGAATTTCCTGACCTTCAATCTCCTGGAGAATTTGGAAATACATTCTTATAAGCTGTTGATAATCATCTGTAAAGCGGGTTTGGTTGGGATCCTGGAGTCGGTTTCGGATTTCACGCTCTAATTCTTCAAGGGTAAGCTCCGGCGGATCGGATCGCTCCACGTCTTCTGCGCTTATGCCAAGTCGCTCTTCGCTTTCATCCTGCCTGTCCATAGATCGCTGAGTTTCGAGCATCCGATTTAGGATATTCTGCTGCCGCTCAACTAATAGCTCATCGGTGCTGCCGCCACGAATATCGTTAATAGTGTCTTCCATTTGCTCGGCAAGGCGCTGAAGCTCGCTTAAGATACGGTCACCCTGACGAAAATTGCCGCTTCGCTGAAGCTGTTCAACCTGCTGCCGGATTTCGTTCTGCTGTCGCGCCATTTGGTCGAGCCGCTCCATTTGATCCTGCGTGAGGCGATCTCCTGCCATATCATTAATAAAATCCTGTATCTGCTGATTCAACTGTTGTTGCATTTCGCCCATTTGCTCCATTTGTTGCATCATTTGCTCGGAATCCATTCCGCCACCGCCGCCACCTTCGCCATCCATTTCATCCAGCTGCTCAAGCAGGTCTGCAATCATGCCGCCCAGCTGATTTAGCCCACCAAGCCCAATTCGCTCTGCCGTTGTGGCCTGATTTTTATTTCTTTCCCGCAAGAAATCTACGCTCTGCTCCAAACTACGCTCTACTTCCAGTCTGTAGCGAAGCGCTGCATTAGTAAACTGCGGAATTTCTTTAGCGACCTGCATCAGCGAGTCTGAGATAATGCTGAAATTTGCGGAAATATTTCGCTGAAGCCTGGCCTGACGCACAAAAGCGATGCTGTTTGGCTCCAGCTGCAGCGTTTCTATGTTCAAATCTTCCTGCGCTTCAGAAAGGGTTATCATACTTTGAAAGATGGATCGCAATGCCGCAATATTAATCTCCAGCTGCTGCTGCTGCATCGAGCTACGCGCCATTGACAGCTGTTCACTCATTTCCTTGAGCTGATCGCGAATTTCGCTCTGCTGTTGCTTAGAGCGCTCCTGATCGGGATCACCGCTTTGAAGTTCCTGCAGGTTTTCATCAATTTTCTGCTGTACTTCATCCATTTGTCCGCCCATTTGCTCAGAAAGCTCTTCCACCATTTGCATTCTGCGCTGCGGGCTTTTCTCAGGCAGCTGTTCGAGTCTTTCACGAAGTTTATCCAGCTCTTCCTGTATAGCTTCCTGCTGCTGCTGTTGATCGCCGGCATTATCCATTTCCATCAAACGTTCTTCCTGCTGCGCAAGCTCTTCAAGAAGTGCGCTGGCCCGGTCAAGATCTAATTCCAGACGTAGCTGCTTAAATAATTCAAGGGTTCTTTCCAGCCTTTCGCGATAGGACTGCTCATTAAATTCAAGATTTTCCAGCGCCTCACGAATCTGGTTTTGATCCATATTTTCCAGGCTTTCGCGCAGCTTTTCGAGTAGCTCAAGAATTTCCGGATCATCAATTTCGCTCATTAATTGCTGTAAGTCCTCATAACGCTGCCGAGTTTCTTCACTAATCACCGAGTCGTTCATCATTTCTTCACTCATACGATCGAACTCTTCCTGAAGCTGCTGCAGCTGCTCGCTCATTCTTTCCTGCTGTTGCTTCATTTCGTCGGTCATCTGCTGCTGCTCCCAGCTTTCATTCGGGTTTTGTATGATGTTATCCCGAAGCTGTTGTAGTTCTTCCCGTGCCTGATCCTGTTGCCGGCTTAGCTCATCCAGTCGTCTTGTAAGGTCGTCTTCTTGCTCTTCTTGCTGCATAATGGATTCAGCCAGGGAAGAAGCACGAAGCGTTTGGCGCGCCGAAACCGCAGATTTAAAGCCGTTAATTTCGTCATTATCAAAAACTTCAATCCAATAGACTACTTCATCAGCGGCCTGCATTTGTAGCTCAGAAACATCCCAGGAATAGCGAATATTGGTTGATGCCGGTGCCCGACCCGAAATGCGAACATTGCCACGGCGCACATCACCACCGAAACCGGGGCGTAATTCGTATCGGAGATGGATGGAGCTGAGGCCATAGTCATCTCTTGCCTCTGCCTGAATTTCAAGTTCTCTGGGGTTCAGCTTTTGAATAACGGCCTCCGGGCGAATAATGCGCACCGTAGGCGCCTGATCCCGTATTACACGAAGATTAAATGAAAATGGATTACGGTTTAACAGGCCTTCATCATCGGTAAGACGAAAAGAAAGCGTATCGGGGTCTGTGGCCGTAAATGTATAGGAAAAAGACTGTTGCTCTTCGGTTAAAGCAGACATGGATTGTGCCGGCTCGTCGCTGTCTCTGTCTTTTGCCCGAAGTACAGAAACCAGTGCAATTGGTTTATTAGCAGTGGCGCGCAATTCTATTTCGGAACCTTCCGGAACCTCAATTCGGGAAAAAGGGTAGGTAAAGCGTTCCGATTCTCTTCCGGTATAAGCCGGAGGAGTTACTTCTGCAATGAGCTCGCGAAAACGAGGTGTTTGCTGAACTTCCAGAGAAAAAATGGGGGACTGAAAATCATCCATCAAGACTCTGTATTCGGTGTCATTAAAAATCTCTTGCGGAGGAGAAACAAATCGTCCCGATCGGGTTTGTTCCATTTGAATTGTGCGGAAACGCTCCTCAACACCGCTTCTTAGGGCAAGGGCAACGGTTTCCGGCTGGTCTCCGGTAAATGTTGCTTCAATTGATATTCTACTACCCTGTTCTACTGCAATATTACCCGGATCAATACTGTACTCAAAGGGATTCGGGCGCTCGAACTCGCCCCAGAACGTAATCGAACGGACTGCAGCGTCTGTGCGAAACAAACTGATGAGAAGAATAATGGCAAAAACGCCGCCGGCCACCGAAGCAATTTTCCTAAAATAAACGGCGCCAGGGAAATTCCAGAGCCAGCGCTGTATGCGAACTTCGGGCTTCGAGTCGGGATGTTGCTCATGCGCCCTTAATACCTCAAGATTCTGAAGTATTGCAGTATCCCGAAAAACCTGATTGGAAGAATCTTCAAGTCGCCCAAGATCAAGCAGGTAACGCATTTGCTGTAGCTCGGTCTCTCTCGTTATACGGCGGTAAAAGCTGTCTTTTTCGAGCTTTGGCAGTTTTTGATAAACAAGATAGGCTCCGATTGCCGCCACTGCAGATGCGGCCACCCATAAACTGGATTTTAAAAGCGGAGAAAGATACGCCTGATGTTCCAGGAGCATGAGTACGGCAAAAACGATCATAAACCCGGTGAGGCCACTAAAAAACAAAGCCAATTTTCGGTTTATAAGCGCCTTGGACCAGGCTTTGTCTACCAGATTTTGGTAGTGGTTAATTTCCTGAATAATATCTTTTTTGTCCTGCAAAGCTGGGGTCGTTTAAAAATGTGTGCGGATAAAAAACAATAGCGATGTCTTTCAAAACAGTTTAAATTTTAGAAAGACGTAGTTAAGGGAGATGTTTTGCCTTGGAGTAACGTAGGCCGGTTCGTGCTGTTGTGTTTAAATCTCGTGCAAAGAAAAGGTTTCGCCGGCTTCAACATATTTTTTTCCTTGTTTTAGCGCAATAACTTCGTTTACAGCATCATGCTCCAGAAAAAGGAAGGCATTATGGTGAAGCCACTTATCCAGCAAAAGCTGCTTTTCCTGCAGCGTATCAACGGGTTTCATATCGTAACCCATCACCCACGGCAGAGAAACGTGCGCTTTGGTTGGTATAAGGTCGCCTGCGAAAACCAGGGTAAAATCTCCTGTTTCGATTACGGGCAGCTGCTGACCAGTAGTATGGCCGTTAACCACTTCTACATAGAAGCCGGGCTCGAACTCGTGCTTGCCTTTAGTAAAACTCATTCGGCCACTTGTTCTTAGCGGGTCAATATTTTCTTTGAAAAACGAAGCACGTTCACGTGCATTCGGGCTGTTAGCCGATGCCCAGTGGGTTGCTTGCACCCAAAAACGCGCATTTTTGAAAATCAGTTCGGCTTCATTATTCTCGTTAAAAGCAGTTGATCCCCCGCAATGATCGAAATGGAGGTGGGTAAACACGACGTCGGTTATATCATCTACAGAAAAACCATGATAGTTAAGCGAGCTGTGAAGGTTTCCCTCGTCGTAATTGAAATCATAAATAGCAGAAAGCTTGTCGCTGAATTTGTTACCAGCTCCGTTATCGATCAAATAAAGCTTACCGGTTTGCTCGGAGTGAATAAGAAGACACCGCATAGCCATCAGAATTCTGTTATCGCTATCGGCTTCAATTTCGCGGCTCCACATTGGTTTTGGAATAACGCCGAACATTGCACCGCCATCGAGGCGAAAGCGTCCTGTTGCTATGGTATATAGAGTGAAAGGACCTTTTTTAACAGAAGAAAGTTTCATTAGGGCGAAATTAGTCTGGTTTGAAATTGAGTGGAGGGAATTCTCTGAAATGTCCGTTTGATTGAATAAGCTGCTTAACCTCTCTAAAACTCTGCAGTTTTGGCAAGGTATCTTTCATGTGAGAAATAATATATTCTAACCGATCTTTTTCGGATTTTATTTCGAGCAAGTTCTGTTTTTGTGCCAGATTAAATCCAATAAAATGCGCAAAACCAAAAGCATTGGAAGGAGTTTTGTGCCGGGATGGATCCATTTCGAAGGTAGCGGCTTCTTTGATTTCATCGAAAAGACCAATGGCTTCATCAAGCAACGGTTGTTCTTCGGGCAGAATTTCGAGAGCATCATGGAATTCTGTAATATTAGCCTGTAAAAAAGAACGAGACGAATTATAAGAATGAGAAATAAAGCGGTCGCCGCCCTTACAAATAATATCGTATTTGCCGTCTTCGTATGTTTGCTCTACGCTGTTAATTTCGGCCAGACATCCTATCTTTGAAATTTTATTATCGATATAGCTTACAATACCAAAAGGTTTTTCAAGCTTGATGCACTCTTTGATCATCTCGCGGTAACGGGGCTCAAAAATATGAAGAGGCAGTGTGTCGCCGGGGAAAAGTACTAGCTGAAGCGGAAATAAAGGAATTAAGCTCATAATCGGGTTAAAGTAAACTGAGACTGCCCTGTAATTTGGCAGTATTTTATAGCTCTTTTTTGTTTTAATGAAGTAAATCTAAGAACCGTTCGTTCTTATACAGATTGCAATATTTTAAACGTAAAGAGTAAATACAGAGAGTTTAATCAAAATAACAAAGATTCAGGGTCTTTTCACTTAATCTGAGTTTAAGCGTTATAATGAATAGCAAATAAATGAAGGCTATGCTGTAGTTTACTCTGCTGCGCCGCCTTGGATACGGCCAAATTATAAATATCTCGTTTATTTTACGCTGGTTTTTCAAGGACTTGTAACAGATGTAGTAGATGCGGGCAAAATGGTGAGGCTAAAGTTTTTCAGCAATTTCTTTTAGCAAAAGACGTATTTCACGAAGGTCTTTCTTAAGAAACTCGGGAATAGGAACATCTTGCTGTTCGGGAAAATCCAGTTTCTGTTGATTTACATCCTCATTGCGGAGTGCTCTTTTAGCTCCCTCGGTACTATAAGCCTTATCTTTAATAAGAACTTTTAAACGCATTACAACTTCGATGTCTTCTTTAGTGTAGGTACGCTTGCCGGAATTGTTTTTTGCCGGACTAAGCTCTGTAAACACTGTTTCCCAGTATCTTAGAACATGCGATTCTACGTCTGTTAACTTGCTAACTTCACCAATGCTGTAGTACAGTTTTTCCATTAAAATTGTCTGACAGATTAAATATCTTCTGTGATGGTAAAAATTAAGGCTGTTACCCTTTCATCAAAATCAAAAATAATAGTATTAACGGTTATAATGAAACGAAGCAGAAGTCTGCTTAATAAGTAACTTAATCTATTTCGCAGAAAATGTATCTGCTTATTTTTGTGATCGTTTTCTGTAAACGCATTGTAACCAATAAATTTTGAATAATCCCGGTTTGGATAAAGAAAAAATTAGTGTTGTAGTTCCTCTTCTCGACGAAGCTGAATCTCTGGAAGAACTCGCAAGTGGTATTCATACTGCGATGGAAAACAGATACGATTATGAATTAATCTTTGTAGACGATGGGTCGCGAGACTCATCGTGGCAGGTTATTTCTTCGCTGGCCAAAGCCAATTCGAGAATAAAGGGGATACGTCATAAACGCAATTACGGTAAAAGTACAGCTCTTCATAACGGCTTTTCGGTTTGCACCGGTTCCTATGTAGCCACAATGGATGCAGACTTACAGGATGATCCGTTCGAAGTGCCGGAAATGGCAGATCAGCTGCGCATGGAAAATCTAGACCTGGTCTCAGGCTGGAAATACGATCGGAAAGATCCTGCCGGTAAAAAAATCCCATCACTGTTTTTTAATAAGATTACCTCGCTTGTAAGCGGTATTAAGCTGCACGATTTTAATTGCGGATTAAAAGTGTATCGCAGAGAAGTAGCAGACCGGCTGGAGCTTTATGGCGAGCGACACAGGTATATCCCGCTTTTGGCAAATTGGGATGGCTACGAAGCTATAGGAGAGAAAAAGGTAAAGCATCACCCAAGAAAATACGGCAAATCCAAATTCGGTTTAAGCCGGTTTATCTACGGTTTTCTGGATTTAATTACACTCATGTTTATAAAGTCGTATTTACAGCGCCCTATGCATTTTTTTGGTTCTGCGGGAATTATTTCGGTATTTACAGGCGGCGCAATTACGGCCTATTTAGTGTTTATGCGCATATTTCATAACCAGTTTTTAGCGCAGCGACCGCTGCTTTTATTTGGTATTCTGCTCATACTCGTAGGGTTTCAGTTTTTTTCCATAGGATTATTTGGTGAAATGATGGTGCGTAATAAGAGAGATACAAGGCAAGTAAATATTGGTGAAACTGTTGGTTTACAAGTATCGATTGGTAATGGACAACACGAATATTTTAGCTATGAGGAATAAAGAATGAGCCAAATTGCCTACGATCCCGTTAAAGACAAGCTTGCCAAAATTATTCGAGTTAACTCGTTTCTACGCTCTCTTTTTTATCGTACACTCGACATTTTTTTTCTGAGAAGCTGGCACGTGAGATCCAGAATACGCACGCTTTATGCTGATAAAAATAGGCCATTACGAATCCTGGATGCCGGAAACGGTTTTGGTCAGTACGATCGTTTTTTACTTCGTAATCTTGCAGTAAATCATATTCTGGCAGTAGATGTTAAGGAAGATTATCTGGCAGATTGTGAGCACTATTTCGAAAAAGAAATTAGGGAAGGTAAAATCAGCTTTAAACAAGCCGACCTCCGTTTTTTTTCAGAAGAAACTATCTATGATTTTATTCTTTGTGTAGATGTGCTCGAGCATATACATGAGGATGTGTCCGTAATGCGAAATATGCGAGCTGCACTAAAGGATGGGGGCTATTTCTTGATGCATTCTCCGTCTCACCTTGCAGAAGAAGATGCTGGCGAAGACGAATTCTTTGTAGATGAGCACGCGCGCGCCGGTTATTCGAGCTCTGAGCTACGGTCTAAGTTTAAGCAGTCTGGATTAAAACCGGTAGACATTAAATACACATATGGGTTTTACGGTCATACCGCATGGGTGATGCTCATAAAATGGCCCATGCTTTTGATTAATAAATATGGGGCTCTGGCTGTTTTAGTTTTGCCATTCTGGTACTTAATTACTTTCTTACCATCTATGTTGTTAAATTGGGCCGATTTACGGGCCTCGAATGTAAGTGGAACAGGAATTATGGGATTAGCTCAAAAAGTGAAGGTGAATCGTTGAGGAAAACATCTGGAGTAACTGAGTTTATTGCCCCTTAGATTAGCTGTATCAAGAATATTGCAAACAAATAGTCGCTTAAATTATTGGGAAATAATTATTCAGCTTGATGCAACGCAGTAACAAATACCTTAAATAATTTGTATCTTTTATAAATATTCAGCTAACAAGATAAGTTTCTGTAAGAATAAGCTGGTTCCTGCGAATGCATAGGAAAAAAAATAACTTCAGCTCAGACCTATTATAATTCGGGCTTCGTTAAACAATTTCGAGACGGCCAAACGATTTTTTTATAAGTCCTTTTACAGAGCATAGCAAAGTAAAGTCGGCCAAAGTTTTTTTTAAAAAATGGCATGAGACTGAAGCATAAACTTCGTTTATAACTTCATAACTCTACTAACAAAGAGAAAGTATGAAAGTACCAATTGGGAAAATAAAAACGGCTGTAGTTTTAGCTGCTGGATTAGGCAGCAGGTTAGAGCATATTACTAAAAATAAGCCCAAATGCCTTGTAGAGGTTAACGGCAAACCATTGCTACAAAGAACTATACATAATTTAATTGCAAATGGTATAGAGCGCATAATTATTTTAGCTGGATATAAACACGAGTTGATACAGCACTTCGTGGAATCACGCGAATTTCAGGCAGAAATAAATATTTTGTATAATCATATTTTTGATAAAACAAATAATATTTACTCTTTGTGGATGGCGTATGCTGGTCTTAGATTAGACGAGCCATATGTTTTGCTTGAAGCCGATTTAATATATCCGGAAGCTATGTTAAAGCAATTTGTGAACGAGCCCTCAATTGCTTTAGATATTTACAATCCAGAAATCCATTCTGGTACAACTGCTGCGGTAAACTCCAAAGGTTTCGTAGAGTATTTGAGCTTTCGCTCGGAGCTTCCGAAGACAGATACGATTTATAAAACGGTAAATATCACTTCATTTTCGTCAGATTATTCAAAGCTGCTATTTAATGAGCTAAACGAATATATTTTAGCAGGAAAAACGAATGTATACTATGAATATGTGATTCAGGAAATCATCAAAAAACATGGTGCTACGTTCAAAATGGCCGATTTTAGTAAAGTTTATTGGGATGAAATTGATTCCCGGACAGATTTGGCAAGAGTGCAGGAAAAAATGAAGTCTCATTCGTTTTCTGTTGCAGACACAACAGTCTGATGATTACGGATACACCCAAAACATTTTACCCTATTCAATGGCTGGCAGGACTGCTGTCGGCCGTTTTGCCCCGTTTCTTGAAGCAAGATTCTGATAAGATCGTGCTTACTGCATTTCATGGCGATGGATACAGGGGAAATACCCGGGTTATTTTTGAAAAGCTTATTAGCGAAAATAATGCTAAGGTTATCTGGCTGACCCGTAACCCGGTTCTTTTTAAAAAGCTGGTATCAAAATTCGGGACCAATCATGTGTGTATGATGCATTCTTGGGCTGGTTTAAAGCATTTGGCTACTGCCAAGGCTATTCTTCTAACACACGGAACTAGCGACTTTGCTTTTTTAAAGCTTCCCAGAAGAGCCGCAATAATACAGACATATCACGGTTTACCAACAAAAAAAGGGGAGTACATGCGCCCGGGTACTGATGAGCCCCCCGGATATCTTCACCGGAAAATTTTGGAATATCGCTTTGGATCATTAACCCATTTTTTGAGCTCGTCATCTCTTGTGAGCTATATTTTTGGAAAACGCTTCAATTTACACGAGTCAGCTTTTGTGCAAACGGGCTATCCTATGTATGATCATCTGGTAAATACTCCTAAAAGCAAGCAAGTACTTCAGGGTATTTTTCCGAATATTGGAAGCCTTAAGGGCCGTAATGAACCGATGGTAATTATGTATGCCCCTACCTACAGGAGAAGAACCAAAACACGCTGGTTTCCTTTTGACGATGTTGATTTAACAGGTGTCAAGAACTTTCTTGAAAAATTAAATGCAGTAGTGCTGTTTCGACCACATCCTAACGACAAGTTCAACTTTGGTCAATTTTCGGAACAATCGGATCGCTTTGTTCTGGCAGATCATAAAATTGCAGAGTCGGTAGAGGAATTACTCCCTGCCGTTGATCTTATTTTAACCGATTACAGCAGTATTTATTTGGAAGGGCTTCTACTCGATATACCATCTGTTTTTATTCCTTACGATAAAAATGAATATGAAAGGGGAATGCCCCTTCCCTATGAAGAGGTCATTACAGGCCCACAGGTGTCAACTCAAAAAGGGTTGCTTGAAACAATTTTGGCCATATCTGAACAGCCAGACCTATATAATGAAAAGATGGAGCAGGTGAGGAAATCTTTTTTTGAGTATCAAAGCGGAGATGCAGCCGGAAGGGTGATAGAATTTATTAATACCCATATCCTGAAACAGCCTTCTGAAGAAACCATGCCGCTTTCTTTACCCAATAATACCGAAAAGGCTGCTGCCGGTTAGTCTATTAAATCTTTGGACATATCTTCTTTTCCTATTGCTTTAACTTTTGTCTTCCAGCTACTAACCAGTAAATAAAGCCCGAAATTAAGGCTTTTATTGAGTGCACTCGAGACGAGTAGCATTGCCGCAACTGCAGCGGCAGGTACACCAAGTGTATCAGCCAGTCCAATACCTGCCCACGCGAAAACTAAATCTTTACTGGGGATAAAAGGCAAACGGTTTACAACTATTATTAATGCCAGATAAATCAACCAGGTAGACAGAGGTGTTTCAGGTATTACAACAGCCCATTGCAGAACCAGCAGGGCATGATGAAGAGCGAAACGAAAACTATATATCCCAAAGATTTTGGATGCAGTTGCTGCAGGAAGAGCAAAAAAATATTTTCTGAAATAGAGCCCGGTTCCTAAAAGAGTAATTATAACCAGAATACCAGCTAACCAAACTGTACTGTTTCCTGCAGAAATAATTTGATTTAAAGGAATAATATCCTGTGTAATGAGTAAAATGGCCAGTATAAAGACCATCGTATAGGAACATACAGCCGATAAAATATTCGTGTCCCGCACGTTTCGCGCTAATTCGGATGCTTTTTTACCAGTTTCGCCCTTTGCCCATACCGTTAAATATACTTCACCAGAATATCCCATGACTTCCTCGTTGTACACTCTTTTGGTTAGGAAGGCTTTAAGCAGGGGTATTCGTTTTATTGGCCAGATTTGCCTGTAAATAAAAAGTTCTGCTACCGGAAGCGAAATGTAGAGCATCAGAAACAGAATATAAAACAAAGGCTGTACAGGTAACGACTGCAGAACTTCTGCCCATCCAATTTGCGTTAGCTGATAAAAAATAAGCCCAAGTATGAGTAAAACTCCTGTTTTCTTGACAATCTTTTGCCAATAATCCTTACGGGGATGTGTTTTTAGTCGCCGGACTATTCCTTTTAATGTGCTAAATAGTTTCAAGCTGTATTCGAACCCAATCTAATTATTTGAGTGCCTTGCGTTTACGACACAAATATTATTAATTTTTTCTTTCATTTTTTATAAATATCCCGGTTTTGAGACACGGTAGCAATCTTTAAAGGTGGTTTTATGGCAGAAGGTATCGATTTATAGGCTCTTATGAAATGGAGCACTTAAATGAAGGCTTTTTTGGAAGCAGGAAGCAGGAAGACGGAAAACAGAAGATAAGCCATACTATTTTTTTAAGCTTGCGACTCAAAGTTCGTCTATTGCGGCATAAGAAGCAGGGTTCTCCTTTGCGTTAATTAACTTTCTTTTATTGAAACGCTATATTTTGTAATTGTCTAACAGCTGTTGTGCAAAGTCTTTTAATTATTGCTCCTTTTTTTAAGTATTAGAAAGAAGAGTTCTTATAATTGGCTTCTTATTTGCAAGAAGATGTTGTTAAGCTAAAGATAATAATAGTAGTATGTTAAACGTGATTCGCACGCTCTTTACGCAGTGCACCCAGAATCGTATAGTTTAACTTGAGATTAAACATGCATGACTATAAGGTATAATTGATTTTGAATGTATGTGGGCAGTTTTCTATTAAAGCAAAATTAATGCTAATTATTTTCACGCATGTAAAATATCATGAAACATGCTATGAAGGACAAAGCTTAGGAACATTCTTAATGCAACTTTGTTATATTTAGAACACAAGTTCAAATTCAAGTAACCAAAAAATGCTATGAACAAATATCTATCTATCTTTTTTATTTTATCTTTTTCTGTTGTGCTAGCCGCATGTAATGTTGGTTCACACAGCCATATTGATGCTAATGGTGTAGTATTAATGGTCGATGGCGAAGAAATTGCAAGGCAAGACGGAACTACCATAACCTATGCGAACGGGAATAACATCTCAATGGAAGTTGGTGAGACAACCGGCATGATTAGCGTCATGTTTATAGGAGATGACAACGAGTTATTTATTCCTGAGGGCAGTGATTACTTCATGGAATTACGCATATCAAATGAAGATGTCGTTAATATAGTAGCTATGGATAGCCAAAACTTCAGAGTTGAGCTCAACGGCAATGCGGCAGGGTCCTCGGAAGTTCAGTTCGAAATATTTCATGTAGATCATTCTGACTATACTTCCAGGCCATTTAGCTTTCTAATTCAAGCACCAGCCGAGAATAATTAATACAGCTTGTTTATATTTTTAATTGGGATACAGCTTTTTAGCTGTTATCCCTTTTTTATTTCCTTATTCTTAAAAATGTATAAACTTAGCCCTATACCGTTATTATTCGCTGTATTTTTTGCAGTCGCAACTTTTTTCTTGCCTTACAGTGCTAAAGCTATCGAAAATACGAAATTCGAGAGCTCAACAGGCGTACTATCCGGAAAAATTACGAATAGCATTACAGGGCAGGCCGTTGCTTTTGCATACATTCATATTGATGATATTAACCGGGCTGTAACTGCCGACCGGGAAGGTATGTTTACTCTTGTAAATATTCCCATTGGTAAGATTACGATCTTTATTCATAGAATTGGTTATGAAATGAGCAGCTTTACGGTTGAAATTGAGGAAGGTATTGGCCAGGAGGATCGACATTTTGAGCTGATGCCGCTACACATAGGCAGAGACGCAGTTGTGGTTACGGATCAGCGAACTGTTTCTGGGGGGCGTGTTGAGCATGCTTCAGCTAAAATCCAAGGTCAAGATTTGCGCAGAGAGCTAAGTACGACTCTCGCAGAAACACTCCGGGATATGCCAGGCATTGAGCAACGGTCGCTTGGTCCTGCTTCTGGCCGACCAATTATTAGGGGAATGACCGGCGAACGTGTTATGATTCTGGAGGACGGTTTTTCAACGGGTGATGTCTCAACGGTGGCAACAGATCATGCTGTAACGATAGACCCAATGTCGGCCAGGGAAGTTGAAATAGCACGGGGGCCATCAGCGCTTGCTTATACTGGTAATGCTGTAGGCGGTGTAATTAACGTTATTCGTGATAATATACCCACTTCTATTCCCAATCGCCTGGTTGGAAACGTAACGTTGCAGGGGCAAACCGTTAGTGAACAGGCAGCCGGCTCAGTGCAATTAAGATTTCCTTCTGGCAGAGGTGCTTTCGGAGTTGACCTGAATGGAAGACTTGCCGGTGACTTTCAAACACCCTCGGGAACACTTACGAATTCCTACATTCAAACTACAAGTAATACGTTTTCTTATTCTGCAATTCGTCCGTGGGGTTATGCAGGAACATCTGCCAACTTTTATGTATCTAACTACGGCATACCACCTGATCCCAATGGCGGACATCCAAATGGTGTGGATATTGAGATGATGCGGTTCCAGAATACCTCAAGAGCAGAGCGTCTTCTCGATCATTCTTTTTTTACGCTTGCCGAGGCAGAGCTTGGTGTTACGGCATACTATCACAGAGAGCTGGAATCTAATGGATCTGTGGGAACAGAATTTGCCCAGAATATGGCTCAATTTGCGCTTAGGGCCAGACACAGAGGTTTTGGGATTATTGAATCCGGACTTGCCGGTCTGCAGTTAGAAGCGAAAGACTACCGGGTTGCGGGCTCACGAACACCTAATAGCCAGATGTTTAGCGCAGCCGTTTTTGCTATTCAGGAAATGGACTACGGCCGGTTTCATTTTGAGTTAGGTAATCGGCTAGATTTAAGCCTCGCTGTGCCTGAATCTGAGCGGATGTCAGAAATAGGATTCATCAGATCACGGTCAAATGCAGGGGTTTCCTCTTCTGCAGCTGTTATATACCGATTGTTTAATGATATTTATGCTGGCAGCACAATGTTATTATCTTACAGGAGCCCTTCATTAGAGGAACTATATTCTGAAGGACCCCATTTAGCGGCATACACGTATGAAATTGGTAATCCGGATTTGGCTGCTGAGCGTGGATTTACTGCAGAAGTGTTTTTACGTAATCGTAACCGGCTGGCCGACATTGAACTAACTGCATTCCGAAACTTTTTTTGGAACTACATATATCCCAGGGATACAGGGATTGAAAGCAATCGATTTCCGGGCTTGAATAACTTCCAGTTTGATGAAGGTGAAGTTTTATTTTACGGTCTTGAAGCCTCCGCAAAAGTAAGGCTGAACAGAAGCTTGTCTGCAGGAGGAAACGTATCTTACGTATATGCAGAGCGCCGTTTAGACAGAGCAGAGCGAGAAGAGTTCGACACATCCGACGCTTCTGTACCGCTGCCGCTAATTCCGCCTTTTGGAGGACTTCTGTTTACAGAATTCCAGATCAACCAGTTTAGTGTAAGACCTCAATGGAGGTTTTCAGCAGAGCAAAGTCGCAACGATCAGTTTGAAAGTGAAACGGCAGCTTACTCGGTTTTTGATGTTAGCGCGACGTATATATTTTCGCAGAGAGAGAGCGGTTTACTGCATACACTTTCGGCAAGTGTTCAAAATATTTTAAATACAGAATATCGTAACCATACTTCTGTAATTAAAGACATATTCCCTGAACCGGGTCTGAATATTTCGCTACTATATCGGTTGTATTTCTAGAAATCAGGAATGTCTTTAGCTTTGGTTGCTTCATTATCCTTTGTGTACGAATAACCACCTGATAGAGAAGTTGATTAGCTATAATAAACCAGACTTGTATCAGGTTTTAAGAATTCGGAAAAAATCAACTAAGTTAGTGGTTTATTCCAGCTGTGTCTTCAACATCAACCATGAAAGCAATTCCGAAACCAGGCTTGTCCAGCTGTGCTTCACTTACAATGTTGGCAAGCACTTTATCTGCAATATCTTGCTGAACGAGTGTAAGCACAACCTCTTTCTCCGGTTCAATAAGCAACGAAAAAAGCTTTGTTTGCTCATGGATACCGGTTCCCCTGCCATAGATAATTGTACCGCCTTCAGCTCCGGCATCTTTAGAAGCTTTAACAACTTTTTGGCAGCTTCCCTTGTCTACTATAGTTACGATGAGTTTAAATAATTCTTTTTTATTCATTACGAATCTGATTGAAGAAAAATAAAGTGTAAAGACCAGCTAATTTCAGGATTGTCCGGAGTCGTCTAAAGTAGCGCTGATACTCGGAATGCCCGCCACCGTTGGAATATTAACTATAAAAGCTATTCCCTCGTTGTTATTCAAGTCTGCTGTTTCCGTTATAGCTTTAAGCACATTTTCAACATCCCGATAGCAGACCAGAGAAAAAACAACATCTTTTTCGGGATTTTTCGCAAGCCCAAGAAGTGAAGCAAAAGACTCGGGCCTGGTACCGCTGCCCGGCAAGATAGTACCACCTCTGCATCCATTTTGGCGTGAGATATCTACAACCTGAGAGCCCATACCTTTCGGCACAATGGTTATAATCAGTTTTTCGGGCTTAATCTGAGATGCTTTATACTCATTCATGAGATTTTTCTTTGCTATCGTTGTCTTTGTCTTTGTCTTTTGCTCCATATAAAATACCCAAAATAAGCACACTAAGAATAGGCGCGAGGGCAACAAGGCTTATCATACCGAAGCCTTCTACCAGCGGGTTACTGTCTTCCAGAACATCTGCAAACCCAAGAGCTATGGCAACCACAAAAGTTACGGTCATAGGCCCGGTTGCAACACCACCCGCATCAAAAGCAATAGATGTAAACTCTCTGCTGGTAAAATAGATAAGCGTTAGGGCAATGATATAACCAGGCAGGATGAGGTATATCAAATTAATCCCAAAGATGATGCGGGTCATTGCCAGGCCTATAGAAAAGGCCACACCAAGAGAAATAGTAATAAGCATAACTCTTTGCGGGATGTAACCACTGGATACTTTTTCTACTTCCTGAATGAGAACCCGTACAGCTGGTTCAGCAAAGGTAGCTACAAAGCCAAGCACAATGCCAATAGGAATTATTATATAGTTGTAGTCGAGGTTTCCTAAAATTACGCCCATTTCCGTACCCGCAGGCTGGAAACCGATATGTACGCCATGAAGGAAAAAAGTCATGCCAGCCCAGGTAAATAAAATTCCGACAAATAGTTTTAGTACTTTCTGGGCACTTAGTTTAAGCAAATAAAACTGGAAAAAGATAAAAAACAAAACGAGCGGGGTGAGGGCAATACCAACTTCACCAAAAGTACCCAACAATGTATATTCCGTAGGAGTTTGATCCAGCTCGATATCGGATGGGATATCGTAAATAATTCCTAATATAAGCACCGCAAGTACAGGCCCTATAGAAGCGAGGGCTACCAGGCCAAAACCATCCTGAGAAGAAGTTTTGCTACGAAGTACAGAGGCAATACCTACACCAAATGCCAGTATAAATGGCACGGCCATCGGCCCGGTGGTAACCCCGCCCGAATCGAAAGAAATGGGGATGAAATAGTCATCTGACCATGGACTGAAAATAATCAGAAAAATTAAGGCATATCCACCGATCAAAAAGTAGTTAATCGACAGCCCGGTAACAATTCGCACCATCGAAAGCGTAACGAATACAGCTAAACCTATGGCAACGGTAAGAATGAGCACGGCTCTCGGTATAATGCTGCCCGAAGCCTGGTCTACGTAGCCTGCAAGAACCCAAACATCTGGCTCTGCAACGGTTATGGCAAAGCCCAAAATAAAGCTGAATACAAGAACAACCCAAAGTTTACCGGTTTGAGGTAAGGCCGAACCGATCATCTCCCCAACTGGTAAAAGTCCGGAATGAACGCCAATCAGAAACAGTATTAATCCAAAGCTAACCATGCCCAAACCGGTCAGAAACAGAATAAATATTTCGGCAGGCATGAATATGACCGTAAACTGGAGAATAACTACTACCGCAGCAATAGGAAAAACGGCATATAAAACCTCCAGTACAGTTTCCTTTACAACTTCCATGCAGAGATTGAGGTGAAGGATGTGCTAAAATGCTGGTTTAAAGTTTCCAGCTTGAAATTAAAGCCTTAAAATACGCATAGAGAAGGTATTTCAGAAAGTTATATTATAATTGATTAAAATTATTAGACAGATTTTATTTTACATCCTCTGATTTAGAAAAATCCTGTTTTCGAATCCATAAGCCGAATTTTGAATGGAGAGAACAAATCCTCCTTTTTAATGAAACCAATTAATGGCAACTATCTTTATATCGTTCAATTATCATATGGTATTGGGTTTGATTGCCGATTAGAGTGAATCAGAAATCCAGAGTATTTAACTGTGACCCCAAATGACAATAATTAATCATGAATACATCTAAAGAAGTTGAAACAGCCGTAGCTGCTGCACTTGAAGGTGCTAAAATTATACAATACTATCATCAAAATAGAGAAAAACTACAGGTCGATTATAAAGGTAGGCATGATCTTGTAACACAGGCCGATGTAGAAACCGAGCAACGTATTATTTCGGAAATCAGAAGTGTTTTTCCAAATGATATAATACTGGGCGAAGAAACAACAGATGGAAGCCGGCTTACTAACGAAAGAACCTGGATAATTGATCCGATTGATGGTACTACTAATTTTGCGCATGGCTTTCCTGTTTTTTGTATTTCAATAGGTTTTTATACAGGGGGCAAGGCCGAAGCAGGCCTTATTTACGAAATTAACCGGGAAGAAATGTTTATGGCTCAAAAGGGAGCCGGTGCCTGGCTTAATGGCAGCAAAATACGCGTATCAGAAATTCAAGAGCCGGCAAGTGCTTTACTTGGTACAGGATTTCCATACAGAGATCTGGGTTTACTCGACGATTACATGCTTCTTTTTCGCAAGTTTATGGAAGAGACTCATGGCGTAAGAAGGCCCGGTAGTGCAGCGTACGACCTCGTCTGCGTTGCTTCTGGAAGGCTTGACGGTTTTTTTGAGTATGGTCTTTCTCCCTGGGATGTGGCGGCTGGAGGATTAATTATTCAGGAAGCTGGTGGTATTGTAACCGATTGGACTGGAGGCGATTCATGGGTTGAGGGTAAGAGAATTGTGTGCGGTAACCCCCAAATATGGAAGTATGTATCAGAAAGTATTAAAGAAACAATTGCAGGTAACTCATTAGTCCATAAGGGTTAGGTTTCTTAAAAATTTTGCTTAGTAAATTTGAGCTATATGAAAACGTTCATATTTCTTCCTAATACAGAACTTTTTGTACGTACTTATTTACATACGTACGTATGTGTGGGTCGGGTTCTTATTTTAGTTGGAGTAAATCCCATTTATTACCATAAAGATCCTGGAAAACAACAACAGTGCCATATTCTTCTATTCGTGGTTCTTCGTTAAAAGTCACACCATTAGATTTCATTATTTCATAATCACGCCAAAAATCATTTGTTTGCAGAAACAAGAACACACGACCACCGGTTTGATTTCCAATTATTTGTCTTTGTTCATCAGAATTAGCTTTAGCCAGTAAAATGTTTGTTCCGTTTGAATTTCGCGGAGAAACCTGAACCCAGCGTTTGCCCCCACCTAATTCGGTATCTTCAATCAAAACAAATTGAAGCTTTTGGGTATAAAATTCGATGGCATCGTCATAATTATCTACGACTATAGAAACAGCACTTATTTGTTGCTGTACTGATTTAGGCATTGCAGTTTCCAGGCTTATAAAAGGTATATATTTTATTCAGTTATGAGTTTTTATCGAATATTGTACTGGCATTTTAACGTGCGTTCGATATAAGAATAGGGAAAAGAGGCTCAACTCCTTCATAATGAGGGGCAGGGATGGTTACAATACTTTTATTAAATCTGCAACTTGAAGATTTAGTAATAAGCCTGTTTAAACCACCCCTAAATTCACTTAATGGTTTAAAAAAAGAGTCGAGGCTGTATCATAAGGCATATTTAATTTATGATTGCCTTAAAAAATTAAGCAAACTTCGCTGCAAAAATTAATCCCGTTTTAGCCGCGAAGACACGAGGTCACTAAGCAACTTGAAGAATTTTGAATGCATTATTTTAAAATTAACTTAAAACTTAAGTCGAGCTGAAGTAAACTTTATTTTTGACAAAATTGAGGACTTGTTGGTTGTCAAATTCAAAGAATTTATATCCAACTTACGTTGTTTTATCTTAAGGGATTATGGCTCATAAGACCTGTAAAGTCTTTTAGTGGTAATGGCCCCCCTAAATAGCGGAATGGCTCTCCATAATCTACTCCAATTCGATGACCATAGATACGGGCTCTGTTGCGAAGGAGCTCGAAAAAGTTTGTTCCCGAAATATACGTAGATGGTTCATCATCATTACTTTTTACGTTAAACTGCGAGCTGAAAGCCAGAATCGCTTTTTCCTTAATATCCTGAGTTTCTGAAATATCGAACACGAAATCGGGCTCAAAGGGTGTATCCTGCATATATTCTAAAATATGCTTAGGGCGCCAGGGTTGCTGTTCATCGCCAGCATGATCTTTGGTAACCCGTTTACTAAGCCCGGAATAAAAAAGCGCATCGGAGGTTAGTGTATGAGCGTGGCCGTGATCGGGATGGCGGTCTTGTTTTGAGTTAATTAAACAAATATGCGGTTTTAAATCGCGTACAGCAGATATTATGAGTTGTTGGTTATGAAATGTATTTTCTAATCGATTATCTGGTAAACCTAAGTTTCTGCGTGTACTTAAACCAATGATGGCGGCAGCGTTTTGTGCCTCTTTAAGTCTTAATTTTGCAGAACCTCGTGTTCCCATTTCACCTTGGGTTAAATCCAGGACGGCACATTTTAATCCCTGTTTAACAAGTGCAGCCAAGGTTCCGGCACAACAAAGTTCGGTATCATCGGGATGCGCCGCGATCGCTAATACGTCAATATTCATGTTTAAAATTACGAGGTTGGGATTGTGTCTAATGCATGATTTGAGTTTAACACTTTCATCCACAGAATACTGTAGCAGGTTAGTGTTGGAACGTATTTTACCCAACTATGGATAAACAAAAAATGCAGTATGTTTTAATAAAATAAGGCTTATATAATCTATAATCGAGAACTCAAAAACAGTTTGGCTAGATCATTTTCAAACCCTCTAAATTTGAATAATTATTAAAGATAATGCGATGATTGAATGATGATTGTTGTCTAATAGTTGTTTATTACATATGCATTTGCCAAGATTTCGGGTAATCCGGCGCTTTTTACATAAGTCCTCTCTAAGGAGTAATACTGAGAGATGATTTTTTGCACATATTTTGTTTTAACATGACGAATTTCACGGCGACAAGTCCTTTTGTTGTTCATAATTCTATGTGAGGATTTCCAAAGTATGTATAGAACAAAACATTGTGGAATTAAAATCTTGTATGATTTATGATTATGTAAATGTTCGAATTTATTATATTCTGATATCGGTATTATATACGATTTGTTTCTAAGAAGTCTTTGCAAAACCACTCTTTTGTCTTCCTTCTTCTTCGGTGAAAAAATAGAATGTTTTACAAAGTCTTCTTTTATAAATAATCGGAGCAGCGAAAAGTAATTATATTCCGGTGGGTAGAATGAAGACTCAAATCCAAAATTAACATTAACTATAATATTAATTCATAAAGAGTTTGAGCTATGGAAAAACATGAAAATGAGGATAAAATATCCGGTTTTGAAGAACTTAAGAATCTGTTCGATCATCTGGTTACTCAAGAGGAGCTGGAATCGAATTTGAAAGAGATTAAACAAAATGTTCAGGACGGTATTCAAAAAAAACCATTATTAGCGGTCGGTGTTGCCCTTGGTGTGGGTTTTCTGCTGGGTGTAATCCTAAAAAAATAGCAGGTAAAACGTATGCGTTTCGAACCGAAAGAGTCATTTAAATTATTAGTTGAAGACCTTAAGACCTACGTAGAAAAACGTATAGAGCTAAAAACATTAGAAGTACAGGAAAAAGCGTCGGTTCTTGCAGCTGCTGTCCTGAGTAATTCTCTAGGCTTATTTCTTATAGCTATTGGTGTTGTTTTTTTGCTATTTACCCTTGGACTTTTTCTGGGGGATTTGCTCGAGAGCCGAACGCTTGGTTTTTTGGCCTTATCTCTGATTCTTATTTTTATTGGAATATTGGTTTATAAAACCGGAAAAAATGCTTTCAAAGGCCCAATGGAAAAAGCCATTACATCATTTGTAAATAGTGCATTAGATGCTGGTGAAAAAGCTCACAAAAGAAGCCGGAACAAAGCAGAAGAACGAAGGAAAATACGATAGCAGACTTACCTTCTGGATCGGAAAAGTAGTTATTTGCATAAATATTGCTGAACTTCGAAATGACAATATGTAATGCGAACCTCTTCTGATAAGCTTTAACATCTAAGCATTTACAAAATTACAGATGCTTTAGGGGCAACCAAAAAATTAATGGAATCAAAACAAGATGGCTAAGGAAGATCAAAACAAAACTGACCGTAAAGAGCAGATCGAAGAAGAACTCAAGTTGCTTGAAACTAAGCTGGGACAACAGTTTGAAGAAATTAAAACAGGAGTTGAAGAAAAAGTTGAAAGAACTAAAAGTAAGCTGAGACCTGCTTATTGGATAAAGCGCTATCCTGCTTATTGTATTGGAGCTGCTGTTGCTTTAGGGTTTATGATTGCACCTTCCCGTAAAAAAAATAGAAATCAGGATTATCAGAAAAATGAAAGGCAGTCAGCCAGACCACAGTACAACCAAAGGCTTCCTGTTCAAGAACAACAACCGGGAATCTTTGATATTGCAGCACAGGAAATAAAGCACATGCTTACCAGAAAGACTACAGATTTTTTAATGATGAAGCTGGAAGAGCAAATCGATAAAAACCTTAGCAAAAGAAAAAAAGAATAGAATAAATTTCAATATGAAACCGAAAGCTTGATGCTATACTATATGGTTTCGGAAAAATGAGATTTGAATAATCATAGAAGCGGAAGTCCGGCCGTGTTGATCTCGTTTTTTATTGGTGATAAAATAAAAAACCACAGCTCCGAAGTTTTGGAGCTGTGGTTTTATTTTTTTAAGGAGTCAGAAAGCGGGTTTATAGACGGCTTTATCAAAACATTTCCTTTCAAGGTTTTTTGCCATGTCACGCCTATGTTCGGGCCTCTGGCGTTTAATACAAATTACACAGAAGTTTCTTTTTAGCTTTCAATAAGACTTAGATTAGATCAGAATTTTGACTAATCAGGATATCATACTTCAAATAAAATTTTCCACAAAGAGCAAGCAGAGATAAAGCAAATATTTCTTGAAATCTGAACTCATATTCAACACCTTGTAGTACTTTTATTTATTCAAAAATTTTTCACCGGTGATATGACCGTCAAAAAAAGGTGTTGTAGACTTTTATTGGAAAATAATATTCTTTGCACCCAAAGGTTCTTTGGACTTATAGAATGAATTCCCTCATTTATTGGTAATTCTTTCAGAAGGCTAAATATCAGCAAACAAGAGCTTTCGCATATTTTATTTTAACGGGAAGAATGCGGTGAAGATCGTTTTTGTGTTTTAAGCAAAAAAAATGAGAGCCATTTATTCCTAAACTCTAACTTAACTTCCGCAAAAAGACCATGTAGTGGCTACAAATCAACTTATTTTACAGCTACAAAGAATGGCGATCTGCTATTCAGGGATGAAATCAGACAATTGGCAGAGGGTAAAAATGACCGAAGACCGAGGACGGGGAGATTGGGAGAGCGGGAGAACGGGGTGAGTGGGTGAGTGTTGTTGTATGTTGGTTCGTTTAAAATATGACCGAGGAC
>JAIULZ010000001.1 GCA_022565805.1 Balneolales bacterium | reverse complement strand
CCTAAGTTATTAATTATTAATTAAAATTCTTAGACAGAGTTTATTTTACACCCTCATAAATTAAAATGAAACATAGCAGCAACAGGAAATTTGATTACACCATTTGTTTTAAAAAGCCAACCTGCTCTACTAAATCTGTTATCCAGTACCTAACTCTTTAAGCAATTACGCTATTTAAATATGGCTTTCATGTTCTTTCTATCATTCACAGAACACCCCATTTTCTTTATGTACCTACTAATAGCGTAATTATTTTTTTCAATAGTTTTGCTACTCGTACATGTACATTTTTCTTCCATGTAAAAATTTCAGGTTCGCCTCCTCCGCCATAACCACTCGATATATACAAATAGCCGTTGGGGCCGAAAACAATTTTGCCGCCATTGTGGTTGTTTAATGGCTGACTAAACTCAAGAAGAATTTCCTCGGAGTCGGGATTTCCCAAGCCATTAGCGCCCACCGCAAATCGGGATATAACGCTTCTTAACGGACTCGGATTAGTATACGAAACATAAAAAAAGTCCCCTTTGGAATTACTGTAGCCGGGTGGAAAAGCCAACCCAAGTAAACCGCGCTCACCCCCGGAAATTAGTCTTCCGGAAATATCCAGCCAAAGCGCGGGTTGCGGAAAAGTCTCTGAAAGATCAGTTATATACACCTGCCCTTGCTACGAAACCATAAAGGCATTTGTGCCGCTTTCCAGAACCTCGAAACCAAGCAGATTTTGTGCAGTAAAATCCGGAAAACGATCTATAAGCACATAATTTATGTCCTGATTATGAGCTAAAAGTATTTTATTTGAAGGGAAAAGCGACCACAAAAAATACCACATAAAAAAGTAGCGAGGAAAACTCTCCGTTTTTGAGTAACCAAAAAATTACTTATCAGCTGCACATTTATGATTCTAAAAATAAATACACAGCTACAGTCACTGATGACCGCACATACCTTGTGAAAATTTCTATCTATTAGTGGAAAGATGCATGCTATTACTCCTCTTTCAAATCCATAATACAATTCATGTAAATATAGATATCTTCCCACAAATACCAGCCGTTTGGGTCTGCTTCGGGCATTTGAGTGGAGAGCACTTCTACTGGTTTTTGGGATAGCATCACCTGAATAATCCCCTCAGAAGTTTCTATTTCGACCGGTATGCGGAGATTTTCCGTATCCGATTCTATATGAATGAGGTACTTGCCCTCACCTGCCTTATCCGCATTAATAACAATGGTTGGTAACGCGGCCTTATACAGATACTGTTCAAAAAATGGCTCCAGATGGATCTCTGTTCTTAGGTCAAAAAATGTCATGAAAGCTTTTGTACTTGTATAGCCGTGTCGGTTTTCATCCACAAACTGCGCTATCGCGTCTAAAAAGACTTCTCTGCCCATAATGTGCATTAAACTATGCATAAAATAAGCGCCTTTGTAATACACATCGTGGTTATACACCTCGGCTGATGTTATGTTTTCTCCCGGGATGATGGGCATTTCATTTTTTATTCGCGGGATATACGATTTCATTTTTGCGTAGTATTCTTCGGGCGATGCGAAATCCCATATATAAAGGGCGTCTGTAAAGGTTGTGATACCTTCATGAATCCAGAAATCTGCCCAATCAGAAACTGTTACCAAATTACCCCACCATTCATGACCCATTTCATGAAGCAGCAGCCAGTCGTATTCTCCGCCGGAAGTGCTCGTATATTCAAAATTATTGCCATAAGCATTTATGGTCTGATGCTCCATTCCAAGATAGGGCGTGTGAACTAATCCGAATTTTTCATCTACAAAGCCATACTCGCCATAGTATTCCCGCAGCTGCTCCAGCTTGCGGATTGTTTTTGCAAGTAGCCCGGGTGCCTGCGGCAAAAACTCTTCCTGTACATAAAAAACCACCGGCATTTCGGCACCCGTTTCGGTTATATAAGTCGTTTCGGCAATTTCAAACATGCCTGCAGTAATATTGATATTGTAATAATGAATCGGATATCTGGTTTTCCAATGATATGTGTGCCAGCCATCTTGCGCAGGCATAACGCCTTGAAGTAGTCCGTTTGATGCTACGAAATATGGTTTAGGCAGGGTGATGCGCACCGAAGCGCTGTCTGCTCTGCTTGTCGGATGATCTATGACGGGCAGCCAGAGCTTACCGCCTTCAAGCTGAGAGCTTAATCCTACCCAGTAGTAGTCGTTGCTGTCTTTACTCCAGGTAAATCCGCCTTCCCATGGCGGCCTTTTTGCTTCATGCGGCTGACCGGAGTAGCTGATTTGCACCGCCAGAGCATCGGTTTGAGAGAGCTCCGAGCCCAGCTCTATGAATAGCTTGTCGTCTTTATGACTAAATACCAAATCTTCGCCATTGGCACGAACCGAGCTTACGGTATAGTTTCGAATCAGATCCAGTTCAGCACGGTCAACGCCTTCCTTTTTCGCAATCAAATGCACTTCTACCATTCCAGACAGCTTTCTTTGATCAGGATCAAGCGTAAGTCGGATATCCAGATACCGAATATCGGTGGAAGCCTGAATTTCAGATAATACGCCCCCGGTGTGCCAGTTTTGTGTCATTCCTTTTTGGGGAAAAAGCACAAAGCTAAAAAGCAAAAAAAGAGAGATGGCAGTTAATTTAAACATCTTATTGACAGTTAAATTTTATCGAAATTATAGAATGCAGAAGGTTTTAATATTACTCAGGCGTCGAATACGAAAAAATAGAAGCTTTTAGCAGACTTTTGCTCATCAGCTCTTTGCATCAATTTCTTTGCTAAAGTATTTCTGAAATAATTCATCAGCCCGTTTCCGCCCTTCATCTGTAACGAAGACGGACTTAGCTTTACTTTTTGGGTTACTGATATATCCTTTTTCATGAAGCCGCTTCATGTGTTCCCAATTGAAGCCTTTCCATGCTCTTGTACCAAACCTCTCTTCGAACATCGAAAGACTGAGTAAAGCGAGCATCATATCATCAACTTTTTCCTTGTCATATTCCATTTTTTGATGTGAGTTGAGTGTGTGAATGAGTTTACTTTTTGTGATGATCCCGGTGAGTTGATAGCCACTAATTGAATCTACCAAGTTTTTCAATAAAAAACGTCCTGTAGAAAGAATGTGTAGGGTTATGACGAGTTTTGTAGAAAAAATACCCTCTCAGGAACTACCCAAATTAAATTCCCGGCTAATACGCATCAACCTTAATAAAACGAAAAAAATCCGGACGCTAATACATTTAAGAGCGACCGGATTTTTTATTTTTAAAGCAGTTTTTCAACTATTCTGAAGCTTATTCTGAAGCTTATTCTTCATCAAGCTGCTCAAGCATAACTTCTACGGCTCTTTCCAGCTGCTGATCCCGACCCGCATCGATCACGCCGGGCATATTCTTGACCTGCACATCGGGGTAAGTCTGATTATTTTCCATCCACTCGTCCGACATATTTCTGGCACTTATGGGCACAATACCCCAGCGGGTGCCGTCTGGCAGAGCCGACCATCCTGCAAAACTACAGGTACCCGGCACCGGCATACCCACAGAAATACCCAAGCCAAGCTCGTTATATGCGCTTGCATAGCAATGACCATCGGAGTACATGGCTTCGTTAAATAAAGAAACTGTTGGTTTAGTCCAGCGTGATGTCGGCTCGCCGCCTACATCTCTGTCGGCAGTGGCGTAAGTATTAAACGGAACGCCTGTAAAGAACATCGCAAGGTCGGCAACGAGATCTCCGCCTCCGTTAAAGCGGGTATCGACCACAATCGCTTCGTGATCTGCATAACGCCCGAGCATATCCTGAATTACGCTTCGGAATGGTCCATCGCCCATTCCGGGTATATGAACATAGCCGATTCTACCGTTGCTCAGTTTTTCAACTTCGGCCTCGTTTATACGAACAAAACGGCGGTACAGCAGCTGCCTTTCCTGTCCCAAAGTAATGGGCTTTACCGTAATCTGACGCGCATTTGATCCATCAGCATTGTGTACATCCAACAGTGTAAACTCTCCGGCTTTACGATTAAGTAAACGCGCCACATCCACATCGGGCGTTAGCTCGCGGCCGTCTATATGTGTTATAATGGTTCCTTCCTGCAATCTGTACTGCGAGCGGTCGAGCGGGCCACCTTCTATAATTTCGGCTATACGAACGCCATTTCCGGTATGCTCATAATCCATAAAAATCCCGAGCGATGCAGTTGCATCAGCATTAGGTATACTTCTGCTGAAGCGTGCGCCGGCGTGAGATACATTCAGTTCGCCAATTAATTCAGACAGCATTTCAGCAAACTCGTAAGAGTTTCCAAGATGAGGCAGGTATTTTTTATACTCCTCATAAAGCATATCCCAATCGTTGCCGTGAAATGTTGGCTCATAGAAAGTTCGTTTTGTACGAATCCACACATGCTCGAGCATGTGCTCGCGCTCGGCAGAAGCATCATACTGCATTTCGCCGGAAATGGAAATACGGGCGGCCGAACCTGCGCTCAGGTTCAGATTGGAAATATTCCCGCGGCTAAGCATGTATAGATTTTCCATATCTTTATCCCATTCAAGACTTCCCCAGCCGGTATTGCGTATCAGCATTTTGGTTTCCCGCGTGCGCAAATTGGTTTCCCATAAATTGAAATCGTCTTCAAAACTGGTGAGGTAGTATAGCGTCATGCCGTCTTTAGACAAAACCGCATCGCTTATTGGCCCGGAATGAATGGTAAACCTTGCCTGACGATCGCGAACCCGGTCGAGTTCCAGCTCAAATGATTCTTCATCGGCTTTTTCATCGCCGTTATCTCCGGCTGTTGCTTTACGGATTTCCTCAAGAAGTTTTGCCTCGTTTTCGCTTAGATTAAACTCTTCCCAGGCTTCAGCCGTAAGAAACATACCGTACACATCCTGCTCAGTTCTGCCGCTTGTGGCGTAACTTCTGAGGCCGTCCCGATTAGTAAACCAGATGAGCCTGTCGCCTTTCCCTACCCATTTTGGCCTCATATCCATAAAACCACTATTAGTAAGATTTACACGCTCGCTGCCGTCGGCAGAAAGCAGTAGTACTTCCGCATTATGAAGTAATTTCCTCCAGCTAACCAGAAGATGGCGGCTATCGGGGCTCCATGTGAAATACTGGTCTCCATCCTGCATATGAAAAAGATCTTCGGGCGTAAGTAAATCCCGCTTTTCGCCGGTTTCCACATCCATTATTCTAAGAGTTCTGCGGCCGGCAATATAGGCCAGCATGCTGCCATCCGGCGAAAACTGCGGCAGGTAGCTATCGGTAGTATCTTTTACCAGCACGGTTTCTCTTAACAGCGTAGACGCGTAGAAAAAAGGCTCTTCCTCTGCCCTAACCCGCTCTGTTTTATAAATATTCCACTGTCCGTCGCGCTCGCTGGAATATACTACACCGCTGCCATCAGGGGTAAAGGTCACAAACCGCTCACGCTGTGGCGTATCGGTGATGCGCTTCGTGAAATTTCCGTCGGTCGAGGTAACAAAGACTTCACCCCGGGCCACAAAAGCAATCTCTTTACCATTTGGGGAAATCGCCATTTCCTGAACTCCACCGCTGATGCTGATTATTTCCTGCAAGTTTTGTGACTCTTGCGTGCGGATACGGATATCCACTTTAGCGGGTTCTTCTCCCGGCACCATGGTATATAGCTCTCCATCGTAGCTGAAGGCCAGTTTACCGGAACCGTAGCTCAGAAAACGTACCGGGTGAAGATCAAATTCAGTGATTTGCTCCGCCGGCGTATTGTTTATAAGCGACATTTCAAACACATTAAAACTACCGTTACGCTCGCTCAGAAAATAGAATGCGGATTCATCCGAGTTATATACCGGATTACGGTTTTCATTTTCATGAAAAGTAAGCTGTCGATGAGTACCACGATTAACATCGTACTCCCAAATATTTCGCGTAATGGCAGAAGTGTGATGTTTTCTCCACTCGTTTTCCCCGCCTTTTTTATCTTGATAAAGCATTTTAGAGCCGGCAGTGTTTAACTGAACATATTCAGCGGGTATTGTTAGCACCTGACCCACCCTGCCGCCATCCACCGGCACGCTGTAGAGTTCGGTCATTGCAGCAGATGGGAACTGCCTGTGTCGAACATCATCCTGGCGATGCGCTCCAAATAATACGCTGCTATCATCGTGTGAGAAGGTATACGGAAACTCGTCGTTTGAGTGAAAGGTGAGCCGCTCTGCAGAACCGCCCATAGCATCCATCACAAAAACATTAAAATTCCCGTGTCTGTCTGAAGCGAAGGCAAGCTTGCTGCCATCATTGCTCCAAACCGGCATAAAGTCGTGAGCCGTATGAAACGTTAACTGAACCGCATCGCCGCCCTCAGCCGAAACACGGTATAAATTTCCCATATAGGTGAACGCTATATGATTTCCATCCGGGGAAATTGCCGGATACCGAACCCACTGCGGAGTAACCTGAGAAAAGGCCTCCAAAGTAAAGAGAAGCAGGAAAAGAGCTACAAGTCCGAGCTTTATTTTCATCATGTAAGAAATGTAAGAGTTGATTTTTTATGAGAACTGAGCAAAATGTACCGGTCTATTTCCGGAATTCATGATGCCCCTGGGAATGCCTGAAAATTCGCTTTCTCTGGAACTCAGGCAAGTATAGCCAAAATGTGATGGATAGACTCCAAGAAATATTCACTATGCTGCGAAGAACTACATTTTCTGCTTTACAGGATAGCATAAAGGTTCTGGATTTGCGAAGTTCGGATACAGTTTCACAGCACCTTTTAAGCCGACATAAATTTATTTTGTAATGTATTATGATATCATCAATCTTCAAAACTATAGTGCAGTAACAGATGAAAGAAATTTTAAGAATTAAAGAACTTTCTTGCCACGCTCTGCCTCAATTCATGAAATCTATATTAGGCCAAGTTACTAAAGAGACGGGCACCGCAACATATAAGTTGCTGTTTTGGTGTTCAAAGGCAGGAATTCCAATATCAAACAGCGCGTTGCGCTACAGTTTGGGTTGGTTTATCGTCGGGCTTTTCAGGTACAACAGGCAGGGATTTCCCACAGATTTGTGCAACCTCCCGGAAAAGTTCTTTCAAACTATTAGGAGTATTTCTGAGCCATTCTGCGGCTGATAACCGAATCCAATAGTAAGAATAGTTTCCTGATAATTCTTCTTTACGAATCTCTTCGAGCCAGTGTGTTTCTTCGCTGATACCTTCGCCTTCAGACAAGCAGCTAATCGCGATTCCCCGGAATACTGCAGAAGGTACTTCCTGCTCAGAATTTTGACTGGGTACATCGAAATGTGTAATAATATCGGCCGGAATCATACCTTTAGGGGGATGTATTTTCCAATCCAGCATCGGGAAAGCAGTTTTAAGTTGATGAGCGACATAGGCAGGAAAGTCTTTATCAATGTCGTTAACTGTGTTTTGATGTACTAAGGACCGTTCTGCAGCTGAACTTGTTGATAGACCACGGTTTAGTCTCAGCGCACCAAGCACCTCATTTCGGGCAATATCATCGCCATTAGAAACAGCCTTTGCATAGGCGAGATAAGCGTAGAATACAGCCTTTCTGTTATTTTCCCCCTCAGCTCTTAAGGCAACATCATATTGCATAAATACTTCGGCAGGTACGGAAGTACATACAAATACCTTTCTGCGGGCACGTGTAACAATAACGTTAAGCAAACGAAAGCCATTTTTCATATTTATAGGTCCAAAATACTGCAAAAAACGCCCGCTGCGGTCTTTCCCATAAGCTGTTGACAAAATAATGACATCTCTTTCGTCTCCTTGCACATTCTCCAGGTTTTTAACAAAAAAGCCTGCTGTCTCGAGTTGCGACATTTTCCTGTCAAATACTTTTTTATCTGCTTTAATTCTTCGCTTTTGAATAACCTTTTTTATATGATCGCGCTGTGCAATATTAAACGTAGCCACACCAATGGTCGGGAAAGTACCGTTTTCATCTTCGTTGATTTCATACTCAAGAATATCAACTACCCTCTGAGCTTCTAATGGATTTATTTGATTCGTATATACACCCGCAGCATCTACAAAAGTGATTGGATTTTCAATACGTTGGGGCGGCACAGGCTTTAATCTGTTCCCGTAAAAGGCAGTATTCGAAAAATCAATGAGCCAGGGATGCATCGAACGATAGTGAAAATCGAGGCTTATACGGTTGAAACTGCATTTTCGCGCAAAATCCAGCAGAGATTCGGCACGAAGCATATGCTCTTCTGCGGCAGAAATACCATCCTTTCCATTTGAACTTAACCCCAGAAGCGAGAATATTTCCATGGATTGATGCTGTTTCTCGTCTTTTTGCTCATTAGAAAATTCATCATCCTCTTCACTTGAAAGATCAAAAGAATCTGATTTATTCCAGATATTTCGTGTAAAAAAAGATGAAGGCGGCATTTGATTTTCGTCTCCGGCTATCACAATCTGATGTGCTTTTAGCATGGCAGGAAGCGTATCTTCCAAACGCAACTGTGAGGCTTCATCAAAAAGCACAAGATCGAATGGCTTATCTACGCCTTCAAATACATGCGAGCAGGTTTCGGGTGTAGTAAAAACCACCGGAAAAAAAGCTGTAAACAAGGAAGAAAAGCTTTGTCCGAAATGGCGCAAGAATGCCTTATTATTTTCTCCTGAAAAAAGAGATTCAACTGAAACCGGCCGAAAGGTTTCATCGAAACCCTGCACGGCCTTCGTTAACTCCGCTTTTTGCAGAAAATGAATCCAGTCGATCTGTGCTGTTACAAAAGACTCTGAGGATTGGCGCACTCTTTTAACTGCGTTGTCTATCTCTAGAAATACTGGATTAAAATGAATTGACAATAGCTTCTTAAGACAGCAAATAAGAAACATGTTCGCCCAATCGCTATAGCCTTTCAATTTATTCAAAATTCCAGGCAGCTCTTTTTCCAGCTCATTAAGTTGTAAATACCATTCATATTCTACACGAAACGCATCTGCTTTGTGTTTCCGATAGGTATCATATTTAGCAAAAAGTGCGTTAATACCGCTCATGAATGTCTCAAAAGCAGTTGTCTCGTCTGTACGTACCTCAACCCATTTATCTTTCGAGATTTTTTGTACCAATTCCACGAATACCGACTTTAGTCTGCTAAGCGTTGGCGTATGATAAGTTTGTACAGATACATCGAGCACATTAATTTGTTGGTATTCATTACGCACGTCTTTGTCAAAACTATCTAGCTTCCGCTCAATTTTCTGCTGTACATTTAGAAAAGTTGTAATATCGCCATGAAGATCGCCGGTAAATCCAGTAAAACGGATATCGGTACAGCTTTCTAAAATTTCCTGATATCGATTAAGTAAGATCTGGAGCTCATTCGTACTTCTCTTTTTAGCCTGACTTTCTGTTTCTGTGCCCGAACGAAAGATTCTTTTCGACTTACCTAATTTAGCATCGCTTTTTTTCTGATCTTCAAAGCGATAGTCATTAAGCAAAACCAATAATCTTTTCTCTGTTTGAGCTGTTCTCAAAAGCTGACGCTTTAATTCATCAAACCGAATCTCGGCGTACTCATAGCGGTACAGTTTTTCGAGACTCCGTAATTCAGAAGCCAGCTTTCTGTATGAAGAAAAGTCGGAATGAAGCGCTTCTTCGCACTCCATTAGATTTTTGTAGTGTTCGAATCCCTTTTTATTTAAAAACCTGACTTCTGAAATTGACGTGAATTTTCTGAATCTCTCCTCGGCATTTTCCAGTCTTTCCTCATATCGTGCAAGAAGTACAGGCGTTAATCCTTTGCAAAATCGTTCGGAAAGCGGAAACTGCTCAAACCCGGTATCGGGAATGATTGAGTTTTTTTCGGGCCGGGTTTCGCTAAGATACCATGTGGTTAGCTGCTGATAATTCAGTTTCCCAAAAACAGGTTTATTTACAGACCGGATACAGCTGTTTAGCAGGGCTCGTGTTTCTATACAGTTTTGTTCAACCGCCTTCATATCATCTTGCTGAAAGCCGCTCTCGTTTTTTTTGGAAATAGATTCCAGCGCAGAAAGCGCCTGCTTTTTTACTCGTCGGGCATCTTTTGCAGCATCATTTAAAATGATCGAATATGGATCAAATCCTTTGTTTCTGAGCGCCTTATCGAGTACATCAAGAGCTGTTTTTTTTTCACAAACTACCAGCGTTTTTTTTCCGGCAGCAAGTGCATTCATCAAAATAGCGGTAAGTGTCTGGCTCTTTCCGGTACCGGGGGGACCCTGAATCAAAACATGACTACCCGAAGCAAGCATGTTTACTATTTGCTGCTGAGATGGATCTGTTTTAACACTACTAATTGTGCTAAAAACAGGCACTTTACCGCCATCTTTATCCCAATTTAAATTAATCTCTACATTATCTTTTTGCTGAAGTCTTTCATAATCGCGGATTATGTGCTGTTTTTGATGCCCAAAAAGCCCGAACACACCACCTGCCAGTAAAATAGACTGCCCTGGTTTTGCACATAAAGCTTCCAGCTCTTCTTTTTCTGGCAAGGCCTCTAAATCCCGCTGATTAACAAAAGCCGGTCTGTTGCCAAGAGGCATTATATTGTGGAGTGCACTACAGAAATCGTCTAAAAAGGAAGCCGATATAGAATGACCAGAATCAAAGAATTTTTTAAGCCTTTCTGTCGGAACAGCAGCCTCGGCTTTCAGATAATTTAACAACACTTCATTTAATGAAACAAATTCTGTTCCAGAACCTTTAAAAGTCCAGACCTTTCTGTTTAAGGAAGCATCGAGCTGAACATCCCACACAAAAAGGGGCGCCATAATAAGCTTATTGTCCACTTTGCTTCTTCTAACAAGCATCGGATACCCTAACGCCACAGAATTTATGCCGGTATCGGACTTAATGTTTTCGGCCTGATTTAGAATATGCTGTAAAACGGTCTCATAGTCTTTTTCTTGATAAGAACCCGTAGAGTTATGAGTCGGTATATTTTTAGATGAAAGGTTAAGTTCTACTGTAAATGGCTTTTTCCAGAAAAGCTTACGGAAAAATTGTGTGCCGAAATCTCCATTCAGCATACCGGGAAATGCAGCATCGCAGCGATACCTCGAAGACTCCGGAAAAGCATTTAAATAGGTACTTCTTCTGTTTCCAGTCTTAAGTCTGCTGCTTAGCGAAGACAAAAAGTTACTGCTCAATTTCATAGTTATTTTCCAGACTAAAATCTGTTCTCTTTCTGAAATATTTCAATCATAGTTATTTTTTATTCCCGGCTTGAGGACTAAATTATATCAAACAGTGGTGAGAAAGAGTACCTTGAAAGACTCGTTCTTCTTTTGGGGTTTTTTATCCGCTAATGTTTACGCTAAATAGCCAGGTAGTTACTTGCCTTAAAAGTACACTTAATTTCTCCAGGCATTTTTGATTATTATTCACGACAAGATCGGAGGGAAGTTTTTAAAAACAGCCCATTTTCGTTATTAACGCTGGAGCCCGATCTATCGATCAGGGCGATTAGGTAGAAGACTTAACAATGAATTGCTATGTAAAGTCTGAGTCTAGTGCAATTTTACCTCAAATATATAAATAACCTCAACAGAAGCAATCGAAACAGAAAAAAACTTTTTACTGAAACTATTTTTTTACAAAACTGGTCTTCAAAAAGAAACGGAATCGATTACTAAGCAAGACATCACAATGATGTCATTGGCAAGTGAATACAATTTGCATACAATTTTACTATTTCGTGACTATATAATTACTCTACAAGGACTTGATCGGCCGAATTAGTCTCTTCTTTGTTTATCATTTTAATAATTAGAAGACTTTAAAACCCCTGATTTCAAGTGATTTCAAGAAAAGCAACATTAATATTGGGGCTATAATTTGTGGTCAAAACAACTTTGCAACCGCTGCCCTTGCTAATTTAAGATTAAGTTCAATTTCTTTACCGTATGTCCCTAATTAATAAGTAAAAAACCGAGTTCTCAAGGCATTTATCAATAATTCGTGATCTAACTCATTTAATTAAAGTCATTTTTCTGGTAATAACGTCGCTACCAGCCGTTAATCTGTAAATGTAAACACCGCTCGCCAGCCTCGAAGCGTCGAAGGAAGACGTGTAGGTTCCGGCAGAGCGCGATTCATTAACTAAAGTGGCTACTCGCTGACCCTGAATGTTGAAAACATCAAGCCGTACATCTCTGGTTTCGGGCAGGCTAAAACTGATGTTCGTTATTGGATTAAAAGGATTGGGATAATTTTGGTCCAAACTAAATGTATACACATTTTCTGTGCCAACTGAGGTCGACTGAGGCAACATCACGCTGAGAATAAACCGCGCCGGCATGGCATCATCGGAACGCAACTCACCCAAATTCCGGGTCCCAAAACCCGGGAGGGAAAGTGTTCTTAATTCCACATCGTTTTCAGAAGATTTCGGGATTTTACTATCGCTTATTTCGCGCCTTATCTTTTCGGATGAAACATCACCGTTTAGCGTAAACCGGTACGAGTTATGATCCGTTAGGGAAATTCGTTCTCCTGTAACTAAATCCGTCAACATGATTTCTGTATAGCCACTTCCTTGGGAATGCAGCGATGACCATTGCAGCTCAAAAGTTTCACCGCTTTCGTTAGTCCATACAGTAATTGGGATTTCCCAGTTTTGCGTACTTTCTGCAGGCAGATGAATGCGGGTGAGTTCTCCTTGATCTGTTCTGGAAAAAAGCCGAGAGTGAACCGCGTGCATACTGCCTAAGTCATACTGATTGAATCCTGAATTCAAATCCTGCACTTCATCACTTTTATAGATGCTAAAAGTATCGGCCGTTGATTCTCCTTTTAGCAGAAACTGCACTAAGGGCTGTTTATTTAACTGCCCGGTTTCTCCTCCGGGGCGAAATGGCGTTGCCGATTGCTCATTGGCACGCACATCATCTTTATTCAGCCGGATTGTTAGCTCATCTGAAAAATCACTTTCGTAGCGTACAAAGAAGGATTGGAACGCAGAAATGGGGGTAGTACTATTTCTGCTAAGAATTCGGTAGGCGCCAAAAATTCCAGAACTACTAACCTCTACATTAGGATCCCATATATATACATTTTGATTTAAGCGAATACGTTCATTTCCGATTGGGTTCTCAAAACGATCCAGAACATCTGTCACGCGTAGCGGAACTCCAAAAGGATTCCCGACCAGATTCCAACCCTGCAAATTTCCATCTGTAAGGGTATTCCCAAAAACCTGAATATCCACCTCAGGATTATTTTCACGGCCGGAGACAGCTATTCGTTTCGGAAAACCATCGGGTATTCCATCATAGTTTTGATCGTCCCAAATATAAATAATATACCCCCTGCCCGGCTGTAGCTCTTGAGACATACGGAGTGGTATTTGCCATTCGCCTGTTTGAGTATTCCAACTGTAAATATTCGCACTTCCCTGTGGCGCATCAGACCCGGGAATACCCTGTGTCCAGAAAGGCCCAAAAATATTCGCGAACGTATCCTGCCGGCGGGGTGATGTAAGGAATCTCCAGCCATCAGTTACATTTTCGCCCACAATTTGCGCGGCTGTGCCCGACTCAAAAGCACCCATATCCGGAAGCCCGAAACGACGAATTTGTCCATCTATATCCGTATCCAAATCTGCGAGCAGGCCATTTTCTGCAAAAAGGCCGTTATCTGCAACATCTATAGCAGGTGAAGTGGAGCGTAATCTCGGGTTTACAGGAGATAAAGGAGAACCTGCGGGCTGCGTAAAATCCGGATCTGCATCAATATTTCCGCCTAAATCTACACCAAAACTATTTCTCCAGCTGCTGCCGCTGCCGTTTGACAGCTGTATAAGCGAGTGGCTGAAGCGAGGCTGAGCATTAAAATTAAAAATCTGGCTTACCGCATTCTGATCATCACCATTATTCCAAATTACTGAATTATAAATTTCAGGACGGGCCTGTCCTTGAAAGCCAACCGAATAGAATACAGATCCGTTTTCTGATGTAGCCTGATTCCCTGTAGCCGTAAGGTGAAAAAACCTCGGATTAGATACACCTGTAATTACACCGCTGATAAATGCAAAACCACCTTCGAAGGCGCTATTGTTGATTGCAGAAACGTTAATAAAGTCGGGCGATGCCTCTCCACCGGTCGACTCAATGGCAATGGCTCCGCCTAGTCCATTAATGGCAATGTTGCCTGTAAAACTAATATTACGAAACAATCCACGTGCTTCTCCAGTGTTAGCGGTTATCGCGAAACCGCCACCATCTCCATCAACAGCTTCATTATTTTGCACGGTTATATCAGTAAAAGAAGGATTTACAAATCCATTTCTACCATTAATTAACACGCCACCACCGGAGTCTATCGCAGTATTGTCGCTAAAAAACAGATTATTCCCGACAGGAGTGGAAACACCCCCATTGCTGCCATCAAGATAGAGTGCGCCGCCAAATGTTGCGGAATTATTTATAAACCGGAGCTGTGAAAGTGTTGGCGAACATCGCCCGTTTTCGGTTCTGCCCTCACACAAAAAACCACCGCCTCTTCCGCTTTGGCCCTGTGTAATCGTAAATCCGTCGATAACCGTACTTTCATCGAAACCACCGTTCTCTACTCCATCAAGAAAAATTACTCTTCGTACGCCGGAACCGCTTAAAACAACTTCATTTCCCGAAAGATTGCGCTCGTCCAACAAAAGGTTATTAAGTTGAACCGGCTCATTTCCGGCATAGCCACCATAAATCCGGATACCGTTTAAGGATGAAGTAAGGCGCATGAGTTCGTTACCCGAAGTAGCGGAATAAGTGCCGGCTGCTACCACAATAACGCTTTGAGGCGCGGCTACATCTATAGCCGACTGAATATTCGTAAATCCGTTATTCCAGCTCGAGCCGGAGTTGTTTCCTGTAGCATTTCTGTTTACAAAAATAAGACCCGCACCAAATACACCACGCTCATAAGGTCCCCTGCTCACCACACCATCCTGAATCCTGTCTTGACCAAGCAGGTCGGTGGTTACAAACGAGGCGCTACCACCGGGTAAAAAAGGAGCGTTATCACCAGAGCTTATTCCAGGAGAGGAGGTTTGCAGCCTGTAGTCGCCCCCGGTTTGACCAACAGAACCAGCCGGCGGATTGAGCTGCTCTACAAATTGCGGGTTTTCATCTAAATTATTGCCCAGATTCGCCCCGATAATATTATTCCAGGATGATGATCCTCCTGAACCCTCTACAATACTGTTTCTGAAACCTACTGTGGTAGCTGTCAGGTTTTGAATCTGTGATGTGGCCGCGTTTTGAGTTGCCAGATTATTCCAGAGAATGGTATTAGTTACGGTTGCAGATCTTGAGCTTCCAGAGGTTTGATTTGAGATACCGCCTCCATTTTGGGCACGATTTCCGGAAAAAGTACCGTTTACCAGCTCCAATGAAGAAGCAAAATACAGCCCGCCACCCCGCTCACCTGCTATATTTCCGGTTACTTCGGCATTAATAACAAACGGTGCCAACAAAATACCGCCCGGACCAGTGCTCAGGAAATACATCGCACCTCCATCAACCAAAGACGAATTACCGCGAAAACTATTGTTAGTAAAACCCGGTGTTCCACGGCCTCTCAAATATACCGCTCCGCCAAGTCCTTCTGCAGGAGCACCAGCTGCATTAAGTGTTCTGTTATTAATAAAAGTAACCCGGTCGAAAACCGTGTTCACGGTTGTATTACCGGCATCAATACCGACAGCCCCACCTCTTGCAATAATCGGAGTAGAAAATTGCAGCTCTGTACGAGATTCGTTATTTATGAATTGCACATTTTCAAAACGCGCACTGTTGGCTACGTTTTCAGGAAATGAAACGGCACCACCAAGTCCGGAGCCTCTGTTATTCCTGAAAATTACATTTCTGAAAACCGGGCTGCAGTTAAGGCTTTGGTTAGCACAACGAACGGCAGCACCCTCAGCTCCACCAATTGTCGATTGATTTGTAACAAAACCATTTTCGAAAACGAGTCCATCGAATACGGTATTATTTGTGATGGGATTTCCCAGCATGAAAAACTGAAAAACCCGTAGCTGATTATTACCCGAAAGCACAGACTGATTATTCTCAAGGTCGCGCTCATCGAGCCTCAGGTTATTGATGGCAAGCTCTTCATTCCCAACATATCCACCAAAAATACGAATGCCGTCTAAGCTGCTCGAAATGGAATAAACCGAGGCAGGTGAACCAGAACGATCCTGAATATACGTTGCTGCAGCCACCACAATTACGCTATTGGATGATGCAAAGCTAATCGCCCGCTGCAAATCCGGGCAAGCGGTCTCCCAGCTTGTACAGGTTGTATTGTTTCCTGTCGGAGAAACGTAATAAATAGTCTGCGCATCTACCTTGTTAGCAAAGAAGAATAAAAAAAGAAGGCTGTAAAAAATCTGTTGTTTCATAAAGCTTTGAGACGGTAAAAAGATTCAGGTTGCTAAACTTGATATATGATTATTTGCATAGGGTTTAACAATTTTTGTACTGCTGAGATTCGAAAAAGTAAATAAAATCCCGGACTATCTGCTTACGCTTTTAACCCAATGAGTCGCAATAACATTTCTTTTATCCTAAACACAGAATGAAACCTTTCTGACTACCTGAACTCATTCTTTTTCTAATAAAAATACAGCACCCTGGAAATGGTTTAATTCATTCTTTCATGGCCTGAAGTGTCATTTAGTTGTCTTTCAAATTTTATGTGATAGGCCTCAGAGGCAAAAACATTTATTATTAAATCGGATAATAGAAAGCTTTGAAAAACCTTCTATTACAAAATTGAATAAGACAGCATTCTGATATAGACTTTATGAGCAAAACAGTATCTTAGGAAAAATATCTAATCAACTGTTTAATATCTGAACCATGCCAGAGGTTTTGTATGAAGTCTTTTCAGATTTCAGCACAGAAATACTTCATTACCCACATCGTAACTTAAAGGGCAAAGCCTCTTCTGCGGTTTTCCTTTGCTTCCATGGATTTGGCGGAAACGCAAGAACCTTTAGAAGATTGGCACCATTTCTAACGAATCATGCCGATACTTACTCATTTTCACTTCCGTGGCATGGTAAAACAAGTATAGCTACACCCGGCGTGAAATCACTAAATATTGATCTCTACGTCGAAGACCTATATCATTTTGTAAAAAAGGTCGCACCTGATGGCGCGTTCATGCTTGCGCACTCTTTTGGCGGTCGAATCGCAGCCTTGTTTGCAGCTCGGTATCCTGAATTAACCAAGGGCTTATTCCTGATAGCTCCGGGAGGGTATTATCCGCCAGAAGATCTGATGTTCAGATTTCTGGGTTCAAGTTTTGTGAGGCCATTTACCAAAAAGGACTGGTTTATACGTCTTTTTGCGCGTTTTCTAATACCTAACCTGACTCCCGAAAAAGAGTCGAAAACCGTGATAGCTCTTCGGCATATTGGCTGGTCATTTCCGTCCATTAGCCTTAAGGCTACTCGCAAAACGGATATTCTAAAAAAATACCCCGGTTTTATGGTCTTAATCCTGGGAAATAAAGACCGGCTATTACCAGCCTCTTATGCTCCAAAAATAGCTGCCTATTACAGGAATCCCGAAATCCAAATTATCGACGGAGCTGGTCATCTCCCGATGGCAACGCATCCCGAATCGGTATATGAGATCATTTTATCAAAAACAGAGGCAAAAAGATAAATCCGGAAATTTAATGACAACAATATGTCATTAATCTTTTATTTAAGTTATTATTAGCGTCCTTTAATTTCTATCTATTAATTGCACCAGTGCTTATTTTTTGTCATTTTAACGCGTTTTCGAAAAGCTTAAGAAAATTTTCTGCCGATTAAGATCAGAATAGGACAAGTTTATCACACTTATCATCAACATCTGCTAAAATAAAATGCGAAGCGTATGATATTTATAGAGAACAACAACATTACAGACCCCCGAATCAACCTGGCACTGGAAGAATATGCACTCAAGAATTTTAAAGCCGGGCAAGACTTCCTTCTATTCTACATCAACGAGCCTTCTATTATTATTGGAAGAAACCAGAATACGCTTGAAGAAATCAATCATGAATATGTAGAAGAACATGGTATTCATGTGGTTAGAAGAATGAGTGGTGGCGGAGCGGTTTACCACGATTTGGGAAATTTGAATTTCAGCTTTATTACCGATTACGACATGAAGAGTCTTAATAATTTTGCCAAATTTACCGGCCCTGTTATTGAGGTACTAAAATCTATGGGTATTGAAGCTGAGCTAAGCGGGCGTAACGATATAATTGCCAACGGGCGGAAAATTTCGGGAAATGCGCAATACTCAACTACCAAACGTATGTTTAGCCACGGCACCCTGCTTTTCGACACCGAACTTGGGGAAGTTGCCAATGCCCTAAATGTAAAAATGAGCAAAATTCAGTCTAAAGGCCACAAATCAGTCCGCAGCCGGGTCGCAAACATTAGCGAGTTTCTAACCGAACCAATGACAACAGCTGCGTTCAGAGAGCGTCTTTTGAAAGGATTATACAACGAGCGAGCCGATTTCGAAACCTACAAATTAACTCCCGCCGACTGGGAAAAGGTCTATGCACTTCGGGATGAGAAATACGGAAACTGGAACTGGAACTACGGAAGATCACCAAAATTTAATATCAAAAGAGAAAAACGATTTGCGGCTGGCGAAGTTGATATTCGTCTTCAGGTAGAAAAAGGGATAATACAGGAAGCCACTATTTTTGGAGATTTCTTCGGAAAAGAGCCGGTATCAGACATCGAAGATAAGCTTCGGGGTATTCGTTACGAAAAATCGGATATATATGAAGCATTGTCAGGAATTGACCTTTATCTATATTTTGGCGAAGTTAAGCAAAATGATTTTATGAATTTGATATACGGCTCTGATGAATCAGATGAATAGTTTTAGATTTAGATTTAGTAGAGAAATCAGATCATCACAGATAACATATAATTATCCTTTTTACTGCCAAAGGATAATTGCTTTTTAGTATGAGGAGGCTTTGCGATACAACTTTTTGCACGTATCCTTTCTATAATCAAAAATTATATACTCGATTAAGAATAGTTACCACTACTTTTGAAATTGGCTCCTTAAAGCTGATGCAATAGCAGATTTTAAACTTACTACGATTCTCGCGTTCAATGCCCAAAATCTAAATGTGGGAAGCACGATTTAATACCGGTTTAGATAAAGCGAAATATTAAATTTTGATTCTACTCACGAATGCGCTCGGAAAATAGCTTCCAGTTACTGCGCAGCTTTTAACTAATGAAACATGAACCGGGTCAAGGTAGATTTTTGCATTTCATCTACATCATAACAGACCCAAAAGACATGGTTTAATTATGAAAAAAACAGCCCTTATAATTTCCGGATTTATACTGGTACTAATCATAATTTACTTTGGAATTATCATCTCCCTCGGCGCCCCATTCGATCGGGAAAAATCTGAATATTACCAAATGTCGCCACCTGAAAACTTGGTAAGGACAATCCACAACCCAACTGCCGGACATTTCACAAGCTTCCTAAAAAAAGCACACGAGACCGATGGCGAATATACCCTTCTCGAAATACAGCTCGAGCCCGGTGGAAGCAACGCGCCACATTATCATCAGTCGTTTTCAGAGACATTCATATCCGTTTCGGGAACCACCGGAGTATACATAAATGGAAGTAAATATCATCTCTCAGAAGGTGAAAGCATGATAGCCGAGGCCGGTGATACGCACTATTTTTTCAACGACACCGACGAGACTATAACTTTTGAGGTAAAAATTGAGCCAGGTAGCCCCGGTTTCGAAAAGGCCTTGTACATTCTATACGGTCTCGCAAACGACGGACTCTCAGATGATGAAGGCACTCCTAACGACATAAAGCATACCGCACTTTTCGCCGCTTACAGCGACACCAGAGCATCCGGACCACTCCGCATTCTAAATCCTATAATGAGCAGATTAGCCGGCAAGGCACAGCGCGAAGGTATCGAAGCTGAGTTATTGGAGCGTTACTACTTATCCATGGTTCAGGAAGAAGAAGCCGAAGCCGAAACTGCTTTTGAAGCAGATACAGAGGCAGACGCTTCCTAATAGTCTGCCTAACTACCCTGATTTTCAAACTATAACGATTTTTTGAATTACCTTAGATTTTGGCGGATAGAAATCTTTCTGTGATTGATTCCAACATCCCAAATTAGCCCGAGCTGAAGCATGGGCTATAAAGGTTTTTTCGGGAACGACTTGTTTCAGACCCTGCAAAGGAAATTATAATTTGCTTCGAAAAACAACCTGAAACCTGTTACCTGAATTAAGATACCTGATATCAATCAATTTCTACTGTTTTTCCATTCTCGAGCAATATGTTAAAGGTTCGCTCAATACCCATTATTCTTAACAGAGCTTCACCTGATCCATTCAGCTCGATTGTTCCTCTGAAATTTCTGGTTTCGGTTTCGCCATTTCGCATGGCTTTTATAGCGATTTCATAGTCTATGTTTCCAGTGACCATTGCTTCTATGTATTCATCCCCTTCTACAGGTTTTTGAATAGTTATATCTTTTAGGTTGAAGAGTGCCGTATAGTCCCGTGATGCTCTAACCCCATCATTTCTATTTTTTAACGACATATTCCCTTTGTGCTGCTGACTACCCGATAGGCTCATTGCTTCACTTTCGGGGCCTGCTCCGTCGAGCTGCCACTGTGCTGTTCTTTCAAATTCAGATCGGCGGTGCTCTCCTTCAGCAAAGCCATCCCGAATTCCTCTGAAAGTTATGCTTTCTATTTCATGGCTCATTTCATTGGGGAATTCGATGAAGTTACCTTCAATATCCTTAAAAATATACCCAAGTCGTACCTGAAGCAGACTTTTAAAGCTTGGCCGGTCTACTCCACGACGGTATTTAATGCTGTGAACTCCGGTTTCGGGGTCGTAGTCCCGCAAGAAATTTCCGAAAGGTCCGCGGTTAGGATTATCGAATGACTGATATCGATAATTAAGGCCCTCTGAATCAAGGTCTGCGGTCAAATCCAGTAGATTTGAAATTAAGCCCTCGTCCCGGCTGGAAAGTGCATTTCCTACTATCCCGAGCACCATGTTAAGGTCTTCGTTTGTGGAAGATTCGGGCTCAGACTCGTCTACGCTTTTTATGTTATCTGCGCAGGAAATCAAACCAAATGCTGCCAGAATTAACGGTATAATTAGAAATTTTAAAGATAGTTTCATATTCTTATGGTGCGTTTGGCTTATAATTGAGGCATTCATGGTCTTCTTGTAAAGATATAAGCATAAAGGAATTATGCAACTTCTCTATTTTTAAAAGGCTTTGCAAAACATCGATTTTGCAAAGCCTTCTCATTCGCAGCTATCAGGCCGGCATAGGTGGCAAACTCCAGCCTTCGCGATATGGCGTTTTAATTAAGTTTGCGGCAAATGTCGCTGCCGGGAAGTGATCGGTCATTGTACGGTTGAAAGTTGGGTGACCATCTTTTATTACGAAGCCATCTTCAACAATAAAGCGCAGTGATTCATTATCACTAATATTTGTAAACTGCATTTTATCTCCATCCCATTTCAGCTCTTTATTTAAGCCCTGCAGCCTTACTGCCAGCACGCCCATCACCACCATTTCATTAAATGGACCTGCTATATCGAAAGAGGATTTGCACTCCACCCGACTTTCAGGACTTTCTTTGCAGGCGCGCACAAAATCCATATAGTGCGATGATTCTACTCTTCTTTCTATCTTAGGCACATTTTCTGGTACCCGTCCGGAAAGGAGCCACGGATCACGACCATAACAGCCTGCAATTAGAGTATCTTTACTTCCATGAAAAAGAACGCCGCCTCCAAGATGATTCATATTTCTGCCATCCGGCCAGCCCTCTGGCTTTAGCGGCTGTAAACCTCCATCAAACCAATCGACCGTGAGCATAGGATGCCGCCCGCCTTTTTTATTTTCACGCTCAGGAAAAATCATTCTTACTTTTTGTGAGACTGGTGCAGAATCCATTAAAAGCATACTTGAGCTTCCTTGCACCCTTGTCGGGTAGTTAAGATCGAGCGCCCGAAAAACAGGATCGAGTATATGACACGCCATATCGCCCAGCGCGCCTGTGCCAAAATCCCACCATCCACGGAAATTCCAGGGAGTATAAATTTCGTGATATGGACGCATTTTAGCCGGTCCAATAAAAGAGTCCCAGTCCATTGTATCGGGTACCGGCATAGTTCCTATTGGCGGATTTAAGCCTTGTGGCCAAATCGGTCGGTCTGTAAAGCTTTCCACTTTTCGAACTTCACCAATTTCACCAGCCCTTATCCATTCCACAATTTGGTTGGTTCCCTCCCCGGAAGCGCCCTGATTTCCCATTTGCGTGGCGACCCTGTATTTTTGTGCCAAACGAGTTAGCAACCGGCTTTCATAAACCGTATGCGTCAATGGCTTTTCAACAAAAACGTGCTTTCCAAGAGTTATAGCGTGTGCAGCAATTACGGCATGGGTATGATCGGATGTCGCGATAACTACTGCATCAATCGAATCTCCCATCTCATCGAACATTTTGCGCCAGTCTTTAAATTTTTTCGCATTTGGGTAGTGCTCAAAACATTCTTTTGAATAACGCCAATCTACGTCGCAAAGAGCTACGATATTTTCCGATTCTTCCATGCCACGCAATACGCCAAAACCACGGCCGCCCACACCTACACCGGCTATATTCAGTTTGTCGCTGGGGGATCGGTGCCCAAGACCGCTTACTACCCCAGATGGCAATATGGTTAAGCCGGCGGCGGTCAAAAAGGTATTTCGAAGAAACTGTTTTCTTGAAATACCACTTCTGCTATCATTTTGGCCAACCGAAGGCAGGATCTTTTTTTCTTCTTTCATAAGCAGGTATCTATTTCTGTCTGGTGAAGGATTTAGCTTTGTCAAACGAATCGAACCCTTTCGTATGCTTGGTAAGCTTCTATGAAAGCGGTTTCAGAAACTCAAATAAAATAGGTTTCAACAACCATCTCCACAACACTTTTTCTAAAAAGCATCAGAAGTTGATACGTAAAGTTTGGTATTTAAACCGAGGCCACTTCTTCAAAAAAGAAAACCCGAATGAGAATTATGTCCCATTCGGGTTGAAGACAAACTTGATATCCCGCTAAAAATAATAACTTATTTAATTAGAAGCATTTTCCGGGTTGATGAAAAGAATCCCGCTTCCAGCTGATAAATGTACATTCCACTTGCAAAACTACTTCCATCAAAACGCACCTGATGTACGCCCGCAGCCCGATGTTCATTAATAAGCTCTGCTACCAGTCGACCAGTAATGTCAAAAACGCGAAGCCTAACTCCGGTAGCTTCCGGTAAGCTGAACTGTATTTGGGTTGAGGGATTAAACGGATTGGGATAGTTCTGAGCCAGTTTAAAATCGGCGGGAAGATCAGTGCCGGCATCTCCGGGAAAATGCGTTGCCGTTTCGAGAGCTATAACCTGCCCGTCGGCAGAAACCAGGAATAAACCGTCTGCACGATGTTCGGTATCATCTGGTGGCTCAATAAAGCCAGAGGCCATTACGGTATAAGCTTGTTCTTCAAGACCGTCGAGGGCGAGAATAAAGCGCGAAACTTCCTGATTTGTGCCGGCATCCAGCATAAGTAAATTGTACGTTGCGGCGGGCGTAAATACATAGCCATCTGCACTTCCGTAGGGAAAAACAGTGTCTAAAAACGGATCACTGAAATCTTCAATCAGAAATCGAACCGACGGTGCATCTGTAATGCCATGCGTAAATGCTAAAGCGGTTTTGCCGGGTTCATCGGTACTGCTAAGCGCGCCTTCGAAGACCAGTATTTCCAATTCGGTTTCGAGACCATCCGGGTTTGGATTAAATGAATCCGGATTTGAAAGGCCATTCACAAATAGCTGATACTGCTGCTGTGCTTCAAGATCTGTTTCTTGAGTAAACAGGGTTTCATCTGAACCGGCCAGATGTATGGAAAAGCTATTTGAACCCGCAGGAATGGCCAAGTAAGGCGTTGCCGTCCTGAATTCGACCGATTGATGCCATAAACTACCGTTTTTATAAATATCTACTTCGTTCAAAAATGGATCTGCCGCATTGTGAACCACCTGAACTACCGCGGCATCGTCCATTTCAATTACTGTTAACTCAACCGGCACCTGCAGAGACCGTGCCTGTGGATCATTAGTAAACACATTGATGAAGGCTTCATAAAAACCGGGCTCCAGTTCTGTAGCATCAAAACCTATATTTACCGCTTGTAAATGACCAGGAGCAACATTTCCGGTTAATTCCTCAAAAGAGATCCAGTCAATTCCGGCGTTTATTGCCCGTACTTTATAGGCCCAATCTTCATTTGGCAGCTCAGCCCATTCCTGAGCACCGCTTAGCCAGTATCGGAATCGATCCACATTTTCACCACTCAGGCCTGAATCTCCTCCCTGTGGAGAATCCAGCACTACTGGAAAACGGAAAACGACCCAAAACTCTTCATCCGGCTCAAAGAAAAACGAAGATTCGAGGGGAATGATGTATGAGTTGCCGTTCGAAACGGGGAACGTTATGGATTGCTGTAATATAAGCTCTCCTTCTTCTGGTTCTTCCCCGCCCTTGTATATCTGAACAAGCGTCGGGGGTCCGGCTACCGACTGCTGCACCCAATTTCGGATGTGCGTTAAATAAAATCCGGTATCACCGGCGGTAAATCGCGTGGCGCCCCAAAACGGAATTTCAGGATTTGGAATTCCAAGCAAAATACCCGCATCCAAGCCCGGAGCATCGTAAAAAAGGCTGTCTTGCACAACTACCGGATCTTCTAAAGTAATTCCGGATGCAAGTGCGGAGCTCTGGTCTGTGTTAAATTCGCGACTATTTTCCGAATTACTAAAAGAGGTGATATCTGTTGCACTTACAGATTTAACCGGATGGGTTCTGCTCAAATCTATCATGCTTTGAAGATTCAACTCAGACTGATATGAAGTTTTGCTTTGCATTACTCTTTCTTGCTGCAGAGCATCAGGTTGCGATGTAAGTGAAAAGAGAAGCTCGCTCTCACCACTGTTGCCAATACTAAGCGTCCGGGTATCTGAAACGCCACGAATAATCGTTAGGGTGATGGTTTCCGGATCAATTTCTGCAATTGGTGGCGGGAAAGCTTCCGCAGAAACTTCAATTAAAATTTGCGGCTGGGAAGGATCGTTGGTTTCAAGCGCAATAATCGTATTAAGAGTTCCCGTTTCTACAGGTGAAAAAGCAATAGAAACTTGCTGTTCGAAATTGTACGGAACCTGTAACAGCTCCTGAGAAAGTTCGAAATTTTGATCATCGGCTACGCTAAGCTGAACCACAAGATCTTCTGCGCCTTCGTTTCGTACAGAAAAGCCCAGCGTTTGTTCTTCACCTATAAATAAGTCTGCAAAATCCAGCCCGGAAGTACTCAAAACTGCGATCGGGTCGGGGGGCACAATCGAAACGGTTATATCATCGAGGTAAAGATTCCTTTGCGCGGCATCGCTGTAAGCGTGCCATCCCAGAAAGTAACGCCCGCCTTCTTCTACGGTGAAAGTGCCGCTGCCCCGAATAAATTCCTGACTCGTTATCTGATCATCATTAAATACAGGCAGATCAAAAACCAACTCCGGAGATGTACCAGTGGCAAGATGCACCTTCATTTTTTCAATAACGGGCGCTATAAACTCGGCTCTCGTGTACCAAAAGGAGACTTCGTAAGTGTTGCCGGGCTCTAATTCAAGTGGGGGAGAAAAAAGCCAGTCGTCTTTCGGAGTGCTGCTGTTTTGCTCGACCCGCACTGAGTTTTCTCCAACAAATGAAAGAAAACTGGTGCTTCGCCAGGTTTGTCCCGTTTCGTTGGCGTCTACTGTGCGCCAGCTAAGCGGCACAGCTGGAGTTACCACATCATCGAACTGCTCCACAAAAGGAAATTCGGTAACAACCGGATCTGCTTTTGTTGTAAATGACCAAACCGGTAATTCGGCACTCGTTATATTGCCGCCTTCATCGTATGGAAACACCTGCCAGTAATATGTTGCGCTGTAATCCAGCTCAGACTCTGGAGTAAAAAAAGTTTCGGTTCCCACATCAACTAATTCTGCTACAGAAGACGGTGGCAAATCTGTGCCTAAGCTAACAAAATAGCCGGATGGCTGTATCCCGAAGCTATCGGTCCAGTTCAGGCTGGTATTTATCCTTACTTGTTCTGAGTCGTTAGCTGGCACCGGATCTCTGGCCGGCCCGATGGTTAGATCTGCCTCATAAACAAGTAAATTATCTATAATCCACCAAAAACCTCTGTTTGAAGCACCGTTAGAATACACAAACCTCAGATAGAACGATTCTGCCCCCCCTACTTGCTCTGTTATGTCTATTTCGGTATCAACCCCTGTTATATCCGTGTAAGGGAATGTGATAACACCAGGCAATGCACTTGGTGTACCGGTAAAAGTACCCACATTAGCTTTAGGCGTAGTATAGACCGGCTGCCATGACTCACCGTCTAGACTTAGCTGTATTTCTCCCCTGTTGTCGTCGGCAGCGGTACCGCTAAACCTAAAATTCTGGGTAAAACGTACCAGCAAATCATCACCGTTATTTACTTGGATTTCAGGAGTTTCAATAAATACGAACATATTTATTTGTGAAGAAAAAGTACCAAGTCCTTCGGCTATGGCAACTGAACTGCCAAAATTATCGATGAGGGTATAGCCGGTACCTATCTGAGCCAGCGGATCATCTTCAGTGGGAGACTGTCTTACAGGGTTGGGCTCACCAATTACCCAGCGTCTGCCGTCATCAGATTCTGATACCTCACTCCAGCCATCAGGAAGCAGGCCATCTGCGAAGTTTGTAAATGCAAGCGTATCGATTTCTGCTTGATGTAAAGAAAACTGTTGGTGTACATTATTCTCTTCTAACTGTTGAGCTTTAGCATTACCGGAAAACATAAGAGCAGAAACAAGTAAAAAGGAAGCCACTACTACCAGCAAACTCCTTAGAAGTTTAGAAATAGAACAATCAGACGTATATATACTTTCCATATTTGATGATATTTTTAGTAAATGGGTAGGTGGGCTGCTTCTGTTTATAGAGAGGGTATTTGAATCTACACATAGCGGAATTTCTGGCAACATATATGCCAGCGATCAAAGAAGAAGCAAGCGTACTGTAACGATAAATTGCAAAAAATGACCCTTAAATAGCAAAATGAGAATAAGTTGCTTTATGCCAATTTTAAAAATCCGGCAATTGTAGCTGTAGCCTTATTCCAGAAATTATAGCAACTTTTGTCTTATTTAAAATTAATCATATGTATTGCTTACTATAAACTAATATTTTTTTGGGGGCAGAATAATAAAAAAAGCCCTTCACGGTTCAGGTAAAGGGCCTTGACTTTTGGATAGAGCTTTAGTGATTAACGTATATTTGGGATTATCACATGTATACAAATGGAGCTCATAAAAACTTGGCTGATCTATTATTAAACTCAATACACTTCCATAAACACATGCTTTTTGTGTAGTACCTAGTTTTAGGATTATTTTTTTATTTTCTTAAACATTTGCCTCCCTTTGAATTAGCAAACAAAAAAACAATTATTAAAAAATATATATGTTCCATTAATCTTTCAAACGGTATTTTTTTAAAACTAAATTCTTCTTTTGCAAAGCCAGATATTTACCGCCTTTTGCCTTTTTCACCAAAAAAATTTAAGAAGTACCTTTTATCTAATGAATGGATAAGCTACTTCAAAAAAACAATGAAAGACTAACAGCCGGGCTAAATCCGGGTAGAACTCTGTTTCGCGTTCTCCAGTTCGCAGATGATATATCTCCGCCAGTGGCAATTTCTGGAAATAAAGTAACATCCATCACATTTTGACGATTAAGCACATTATTTAGATCGAGGCGGGCTTCTATACTCCCAAATCCCAAGTTGCGCTCATAAGCGAAACCTATATCAAGCTGTATGTATGAAGGAAGCTTGTCTTCTTCGGGATTGGTAAAATCAAATGATCCAGCGCCATGCACATTGTGAAGCAGTAAAAAATCATAGTATGATTGCCTGAAAGCCCAAGTCCTGCCTTCAACCAGCATCCATTTTGCATATGTAGTAAATCCGCTAAATGGCCGGGATAGCAATCTCGCCTGAAAAGTATGCGGATGATTCCAGGGAGCCGACATCCAGCGACCAAATTGCTCAGACATTAAAATACGGGAAACAGACCAGTCGTAACCCGCCATAAATTCAAGTGAATTACCAATAAGTGACTGATTAAGACGTAGGGATAAGCCGTACGATTCGCCTTTGGTTGTTTCAGCAAATGACTCAAAACCCTCGCCCTGCAGTCCATCACCTCTAAATAGCAGGCGCTCGTACGACGTTGAGTACATTACGGGCTGAAACTTAAGCCATGTCTCTGCCCTTATGCTTGTTCCAGATGCCGGCTCTGCAACAAATGAAAAAGCTGTATGCCATGCTTTTGGTTGCTTAATTCCCGAATCGTGCGCCCAAATAGTAAAATTAGGCACAATAGAACTTGGACCAGCATTTGTGATATCGAATTGATTAATAAATTGGCGGTATAAACCTCCTGAAACCCGGGCAGAATAAAACCCGGCGTCTCTCGTGCGAAAATCATATTGCATTGAAAGTCGTGGCTCTGCATAAACATTTCCGGTATTGGTTAAAAGAGTAAACCTCGAACCCATGCCAATTTGAAATGGCCCTCTAGCAAACAGATCACTATGTAAATAAGAACTGATTATTGCCGAATTTTGATTATCTACGGCCGGCAGGTAAAACAAATCGCTCAAATTAAAGGAGCTTTCGATATAATCTGCCTGCAAGCCACCACTTATTTTCATTCCCGGTGATATAGCATAAGACGCATCTGCCCGCCCGATATACTGTGTAATTCTGTTGTCATCAAGCTGATGTATGCCGTGACCAAGATTGGAAACCACATCATTAAAAATAATTCGTTCTTCACTTTCGGGATTAGAGAAAGCGCGTACACGGGCATCATCGAACATAGTGTAGGAATGGCGCATATTGCTTGATGTGTATCCGAGCTGGAAATTTAAATCCAGACGTGGTGTAGCAAGCCAATCGAAACGAATCTGTCCCGCCTGATTTCTCCAATCGTAGCGATCGCTGGAAAACATAAAAATGCGCTCATCACTTTCTTTTGCCAGGTCATCGCGTGTTAAAACATTAGTTTCCACCTCGTTTCCACCGCTATAAAAAGAAAAATAAAGTCGACTATAGCGTCCGGTTTCCAGATTAGCGGCAAGGTGTAAGTCAGAAAACTGTATATCTGAGCGATTTACAGCCGGCACAAAAACTCCGTCGTTCTTCGATTGGTCTTGAATAATTAAGTTATATATAAGAGGATCTACGATTTCCCAGCTCCCTAATGTAGAAGAAAGCGCCGGATCTTCATAAACTCCCCAAAGTGACGTTCTGTAGGCGGCCATGAGCTGAAATCTTCGATTTTCTGCTATATCTACAGAAGAACTACCTGTAATATTTGTACTCATGGGGTCGATTTGAACCCTTGCGACCTCATCGGGTCTATTTACGTGATGGGTAAGATTAACCATTCCGGATATATGGCTGCCTGAACGGGCATCAAAACCTGCTTTTTCTACATCTACTCTGCGAATAGCGTATGGGCTGAATGCGCTAAAAAGCTGACCAAAACTATAGGGGTTGTATACCGGTATACCGTCGAGGTATAGTCTGTGTTCGCCCCTGCTACCACCTTGTATATGTGTATCGGTTAAAGGAATTCCGTGCTGTACCCCTGAAAATAAGCTTAGACTTTGTAGCGTATTAAAAGACTGTGCTCCGCCTTTACTCCACCCTGCTGCAGGTGCACCCGATTCGGTATGTGAAACGGCTGTCAAAATTGGCCGGTGTGCGGAAACAACTACGGGCGAAAAATGAATCGACTGAGGATAAAGACCAACCGTTCTGTAAACATCCCGGTTTTCGGGTATCTCTATGGGCAGACGCACCGGCTCGTAGCCAACAAAGGAAATTATGATCTCATGCCGGCCACTAATGAGCTTATTAATGTTAAATAGCCCTTGTAAATTCGTTGCAGTACCAGCAGAAGCATCGGCAAGCATTATTGTTGCACCCGGCAAGGGTTCACCGGTAATCGCATCATGAATTTTACCTGTTATAGAACCAAAAGATGGTAAGGCAGCAGATGAACTTACAATAACATATGTGCCAGACGAAAGAATGATGAAATCCAGCCCCGTATTACTTAGTAAAGCGCTCAGAATTTCAGATACAGAACTCCCACGAATCCTTTTATATACAAAGGTAGCACCGGTTAGTTTTGGATCATGAATAAGATTTACGGATGTTCTGGAAGCTATTTCTTCGAGAGCCTGAGCCAGAAGCACGCCGTTAAAGTCGAAATGAGTACTTGCCAGACTTCTGCCCGTAGCCGTGTCTGCAACAACATATTGCTCTTTAATTGGATAATACTCAATCTCAAGAGAAGTTACTGTCCCGGTAGTAATGCTCTCGCTTGTAAGCTGAGCCTGCACTAAGCCGGGGTATAAACCCAGCACCAATAGCAGAGCTAAAGCAAACTTGGTGCTGTAAAAAAATTTATTTAATAGCTTTCTAACCATAATCAGCAACATTGAGGCATTACCAGGATCTATCAAAAAACCAATTGATGTTAATTCATTTTAAAAAACCTTTATGCTGACAAAAGACATTCACATCACTTAAAGCAGCCTGAGTTAATTTTATAACGTAATTTAGTGCTTCCTTACATACTTATCCGAAAACCGGTTGATGTACGTGCATAGCGCAACCCTTTAGCAATACAAATGTCTGCGATTACCGATTCAGCCGTATCGGGATCTGTATAAAAGAGGTTAAGCCGGGTGTTCGCGATAACATCATTAGATATGTCTATGGTGATGTTGAATTTTCGCTCTATTTCGCGAAAGATTACACTTAAGGGCTGTTCTGTAAAAGCAAGATTATTGTTGCGCCACTCAAAAGGATGATTACTCTGCAAGTACACCGGATCTACCGGAACTATGGACAAATTACTTACCGAACTTGCCTGATTAGCCTCAAGAACTACTCGTTTAACCGGATCAGATTTGGATGCAAAAGCGACAAGACCGCTGCTTACTGCTATGTCTGTGCGTTGAATAGGATCATCTGACCATGATCTGATATTAAATGATGTACCAAGAACTTCTGTGATTGTTCCGTTAGCCGATACGCTAAAGGGAATCTTGGAGGGCATTACGCTAAAAAAGGCCTCGCCATCCAAAATTATTTGTCTTGAATTTAGTCCAAAATCTTTGGAATAACTCACAGAAGAGCCAGAATTAAGGGTAATTTCGCTACCATCCGGCAAAACTAAAGAGGCAGTTTCGCCTAAAGGAACCTGAAAATGTTGAAGGGTTGGCTGATTTGCACCTTGCCACAATAAATAACCACCAACAGTAAGAATAAGCACTGCAGCGGCCACAATGTAAGAAAATAGCGGATTAGGCCTCGAAATAGAAACGAATGTGCCTGCATTTGATTTAGTTGCAGGCCGTAATTCATCACTAATAGTTTCTTTTTCGGCCGCAAAATTGTCTATGCGCGCATGCACAGATTTTAATGCATCCTCAATTTCTTTAGAATCGGGTGCTTTCATACTATGGCTCAACGAATCGTAGCCGTAAAGGTCTTTCCATAGCATTTCAAGTTTTTTGCGCTCATTTTCAGACAATTCAGAAAAGTCTGGGGCGCTGTTTTTTGAGTCGGGAAATTTTTCCCCTTTATGTTTAGCCATGTCCTACGAATGTTTGTTTTTCTTCATGCACACTACGAAACTGCTGCAAATTTTTGAGAGCTTCTACAATGTGGTTGTTTACTGTTCTCGCAGATACTTTCATTATTTCTGCTATTTCCTGATGATCAAGTCCTTCAAATCGACTTAATTCGAATGCCTCACGCTGACGTTTGGGTAATTTTTGAATCCAGGTTTTTACCAGATTTAGTTTTTTGTGGAAGTCATTTTCTTCCTCTTTCTGGTCTTGAACACTTTCTGCATATATTTCTTGTTTTCCTGCATGAAGCTGATAAACCGTAACTTCATTTTCAGAATCACTGAATTCCAACCCGGTATCAGTATTTGAATGATCTCTAATGTGGTTTAATGACAGGTTTCGAACCGCTCTGTATATATAAGCCTTAGCCTGATCAATATCTCCAAGATCTTCACGTTTTTGCCAGATCTTGATAAATGCATCCTGAACCACATCACAAGCTGTTTGCCTATCATGTACGTACCTGCTCGAGAAAATGACCAAAGGAGTATACATGCTTCTGAATAATTCATCAAAAGCATGTTTGTTTGAACAAGCTACATCAGCCAGAAGTTTTCGGGCTTTTTCGTTTGTTAATTGATCCATTGGAAATCTGTTGACAGTTTGATTTTATTCTAAACACAGCCAAATGAGCAAGTGACTAGTTTTTCAGGTTGTCGGACTATTTTTTTTGCGAAGAGGATTTTTAAAAACGCTCAGGGAAGTCGCTTCCAAAAAGTTTTGAAAAACCAGAATATGAGCCGGAATTTTATGCGAAGCCCCGTTATATGGTTAAGACGTGGAAGGTGCAGCTCAAATCAAATGGCTCTGCATACCACATCGGAGTAATGCCGCACAATAATAGTTCTTAATAAATATGATTGTTGCAAAAATACCTCAGGGAATAACTCGGCCACCTTTCCAATTTGAGGATGTGTTTTGATCTAGTTTCCAAATAAACCGAACGTGTTCCGATCCAAGCTTAAGCAAATCAACTTCGAATGGATTTAGCAGAATAAGGCAAAAGAAATTTTGTTCATCGAAATCGAATAGTTCTACACCTGAAGCACCAAGCGGGCTGCCCGGTTTATGTTTGGTAGTATACGATTCTTGCGCTCTGCCGCTAATTTTCTGTAAATGTTCCAGATAAAAATCCCCGGCTTCTATAACTGTAGCAGAGCATTTAAGCCTGATCTGAATCGAGCGGCCGGGGTCCCAGAAACATAAAGACACAAATGAATTATCTTTTATATCATCTACTTTTGAGGATCTTTTATCGGTATATACTGCGAGAGCAAAGCGGTCATCCTTTTGCAATATCAGCTTTCTTAGCACAACCATTCTGGATTCCGGAACTCCCGATTTACCACAAGTAGAAAGCACCATATTACGCATGGCAAACTTTTTGTCGACCGAAGCACGTCCTAGCATATCGATTACATCATTAAGTATATTTTTTTCGGTTCCGTTTAAGTCGATCATACAAGTGAGTTCGTTAAAAAATTAGATCAAAGAGGGAAGAGAACAATACCGCTTAAACTGCTATTCCTTATGAATAGTTTTCGGTCTGCAAAATAGCTTCTTCTTAAGCATCAATGATTTGAGATCAAAACAGAAACAAGAAAAATGGAAATTTCATACAAACAACTAGTTGCGCCTAAACAAGACGTATTTTTTTGTACGATTACTAAGAAAAATCATCCCTTATTTTTTTACTTAAAAGAGCCTCCAATGAGGATTTTATAATCAATTTCTTGAATGCCATACACATAGAGAATAGATAAGAGCCGATAAAAATTTTCAGCTCATACGAACGCAAGGGGCACCCATTCTGTTTGCTGAAACATACTAATCACGGATAAAACCAAAAATGCTAATCAGCATTATTCGTGGTTCATACATACACCTAATAACTAACGCGATTATGCAAGCTACAGAATTCAATTTAGGTAATGCTACGTTTGAAAACTATGTAGGCCAAAACGATGGTTTATCGGAAATGGCCTTCCAAATGGTAGCACATGTTCTGACTGTGGGGTACGCTGTAATGTTTGCAGCATTAATTTACTTTATTCTTACAATCAAAACTGTGTCTCCAAAATACAGAACTACAGCCGTTCTTTCGGTTGTGGTAATGGTTTCAGCGGGGTTATTACTTTTTATACAAGCACAAAACTGGATTGATGCATTTACATTCGATGCAGAAAGAGGTCGTTACTTCCTGGCCGATGGCGCTGCCTTGTTCAATAACGGTTATCGTTATCTGAACTGGCTCATCGACGTACCCATGCTTCTTTTCCAGATTCTTTTTGTTGTATCACTTACGAAGAGCAGCTTTTCATCAGTACGTAACCGCTTCTGGATTTCCGGTACGCTTATGATTGTAACTGGTTATATCGGTCAATACTATGAAGTAACCAGCCCGTTATGGTTCGCTATTTGGGGTTTCATTTCTACAATTTTCTTTGTTGATATTCTTATCACAATGAAGAAAGTTATCAACGAAGGCTCCGAAGGTATTCCTGCCGACGCACAGCGTTATATGGGCTACATTTGGACTGTTTTCCTCTTCTCATGGATGCTATACCCAGGCGCTTACCTGATGCCATATTTGATTCCACCGGGACTTGAGCCATCACTAACAGGTCTTGCTGCTGAAGCTGCTGTTGTTGGTCGTCAGTTAACATACACCGTTGCCGACGTAACTTCTAAAGTTATCTACGGTATTCTGCTTACAGTAGTAGCTCAAATTATGAGTAATGCTGAAGGTTATGACTACAACCGCGATGGTGAAACTGTATAGTTTTAGCCTGATTTAACAATCGTTGATTGTTTTAGAGCCTGTTTTCTTCGGAAAGCAGGCTTTTTTTATTTTGAGAAAAAGTGTACAGAGCCAAACTCGAAAACACTGACAACACTGACAACACTGACAATACTGAGAAATATATGGGCATATTCTTAATCTTTAAATCTAAGATGATTACATTGTTTCCGGTAATTATTAAATCCTGAATTTTTCCTTAGCTTTGCATCGCAATTCAGAGCTGTCTGCTCAAAGCGAAAAGTAGCAAGCCAAGCGAATTCAGATTTTTAAACAGCAATACTTAATAAAGATAAGTTAGCTTGAGGTTAGTTACAGTTACTGGAAAATAGCTTATGCTTAGATGAAGGTTATGCAGCGCACAAGCACAAGCACCAAATCGGAACAGGAATCAATTTGAACAGATACACATGCTTTTTTCAATAGCTGAACATGAGATTTTAATTCGCGAATATTCCGGAGTTTACCCGGCAGAAAGCCTGCTATCACCAAAAGATATTAACAGAAAGGCAAGATTTATTCATCAAGAAGATAAAGACCGGCTCTATGCCTCTCGCATCTTATTAGCAGAACATCTAAAAGAAACTGGAATCAGTGTATCACTTCCGCTGATGTTTTCATACGGTAAATATGATCGCCCACAATTACCCTACCCCTACCCGAGATTTAATATTTCTCATTCGGGTCAACTTGTAGCATGCTCCACTAACGAGTACGCTAATACGGGTGTAGACATTGAAAAGATTACAGATCTCCCTGAGGATATACTTACCAAGGTTTGCACTCAAAATGAGATTACAACACTTAGTAATTACCGGAATGAACTCGATAAAGCGATATTTTTTTTCTTTTTATGGACAGCAAAAGAATCTTTAATGAAAGCATGCGGCCTTGGATTACAGATGAATCCAACTGAAATAAATATCGAAATTACTGCAAGTCTTGACTATGAAAGGCGTGTTATGTCGAATTCAACAGAAAGAAACTTCATAAAACTTGATTCTGTACAACTATTAAAAAAACCAGAAACTTTACATCCGCACTCTATCACATGGAAATGCAATCAGATATATGGTACATCTGTATTTATTGCATTGACGACCGAAAACTATGCTTTTTCGTGCTGTTCTCTTTAAAATAACCATTATGAAATCGCTCTCCTGCTTCCATGAAAATTATGGTTTCCAATTCAATCTATGAGGCTACTCCGATTTATCTCTAATTCGTAATTTATTTCTTCAAGTATGAATTGAATGTAATAAAAACAATCAATTACACTTTCAAATCTTCGAGTCTTAGTGACCTCGTGGTTTAAATTTCACTTTTCGGAGCAAGCTCATTTTTAGAAATAAGATTTAAGCTAAAATTTCATAGTCTTTAGAACTTCTGTTTTCACACAAAATAGAATTTTATTCGGATCTCATATAAATCAACTACATAGAAACACAATTATAAAAAAATCCGGTTGAAAATTAACTTTGAGAAAAAAAATCAAAAAAGCCCACATGCCTGAGAGGCCAAAAGTTTATTTATCTACAAAAGAAATAATTGGGGGGAGGTTTTTATAAAGCTTTTTTACTAAAATCAGACTGCCGTCATACCTAGATTAAAATAATAGGTGATATACAAATAAGAAGACTTAGACCTTCTTAAACGACTCTAATGCCATAGTTGTATATCATCTTAAGCTGTTTTTATTTCAAAATACAGTTTCTGATATCCAATAAATTATTAAAAAATAAACGGTTTCAGTTGTTAGAATTATTTTTTCTTTTTAGCTTGCTTTTATAAAACACCTTACTACGAATACAAGCTACTAATTCTACGAAATTTTAAACACGATAGGTGGGTCAGAGTACTTTTGCGACTTTTTTAGTTTTTAAATAAAAGTCTTTGAATATAACTGGAAACAGTAGTCGTGGAACTCCTATCAAAAGATTCGATAATTAGCAGGAAAAAAGACACCAAACACAAATTACCTTAAGGCTTTCCAAAAAGATTAAAAACACTTAATACAAATATGTTCTTGATTTCAATATATATAGTGAATTAATAGATTAAAGAAGTCAATATGCGCTATTAAGCTATAAATGATTAAATTGATACTAAATATATCATGAATTTAAAAATTTACTCATGTTAATAATTGGCTTAACCTGGATAATTTTATCGGTAATAGCGGGTGTGCTGGGTAGCGACCGTAATCTGGGGTTTTGGGGATTTTTTATCGCAAGCATTTTACTATCACCCATATTAGTTCTTTTTTTCCTGGTCTTAACAAAGCAAAAACCTACTACGAATGAATAACAGAAATAATGGAGTCTGCAATTACAGATCATTGTCAGATTTCAATTACTAAATAAAAGCTATTTAAAGCTTTTATTTAATCACCCTAAACACATCAAACAAATGGCTAAAAAACAAACATCATCTGAAGCAGGAACCGAAGCCGTACAGGAAGCAATACTTACAAAAGAACAGCAGTCTCTAAAGATTGTGAAGAAATATATGCTGTGGTCGCTTGGTGCCGGTTTAATTCCTTTCCCGCTTGTTGATATTGCAACAGTAACCGGCGTACAGATCAAGATGGTAAGTGAGCTGTCAAAAATATATAATGTAGAGTTCTCCGAAAACAGAGCCCGTAACGTTATTTCGCCTATCCTTTCAAGCGTTACTGCCAAAACCTTTGCAGCAGGAACCGTTGGCAGCACAATTAAAGCTATCCCCATTATTGGTACTCTTGTAGGCTCAATAACTATGCCTCTTTTTTCAAGTGCTTTTGCTTACGCCTTAGGGCAGATTTTTATTAATCACTTTGAAAAAGGTGGTACGTTTCTCGATTTCGATGTGGAGAAAAACAAGGAAAACTTCGCTGAGATGTTCAAAAAAGGAAAAAATGTAGCTAGCGAACTCAAAGAAGAAGTTAAGTCCTAACCCTTAACTAGCTTCATTTACTTTTCCTCTCATGAGCAAACTAACCGTTCGGCTCCTGAGGTTGGCATTATATACTTATGAAGAATGCCTCGATAAAACTTCTTATCAGATATCAATACCAAATAACACAGATAAGCTTTTGCTTATAATGTGGAAAGTGTTGTTATCGATAGCTGTCTCACTACGAATGTTTTCTGCATTTATTGCAGCATGGGCAGTAAGGTTTTTTGCCCTGCCTGATTTAGAAGCTATAATTCAAAATATCATCTATATCCATCTTTATGTAAAGGTAACCATAACTTGTTAGGCTAACCTCAACTATGTATGATTTGTTGAGGATAGCCTTGCTTAGCTTGTTATTTATACTAAAAAAGCAAACTGCAATGATGATGATTAGCTGATATTAGATTTTTGCAACATGCTTCAACTTACCTGATTTAAACGCCAAGCTAATAAAGCGTTTTGCGGTATCAAATGTCTTAGTTTGATAAAAACGAGTTCCACCCTATTACATGGGTAGCTACTGTTTTTTGATTTTTGTAAAAATCTGCAAACGGATTAAAATCAGCTTCTAAAGACTCGCTTAAATTTTTACTGCGAAGTGAAGCTTTAATCTTCACTGTATTTATCTCTGCAAAAGGATTAGATCGTCAGTGGCATTACTAAAAGACTATAGATGATGCAGATATGCAAAGTAATTCTAAGCATCATCGGAAATAACTTCCACTACGGTTTTTATCTATTATAACCCCAATCATTTTATTTACAAATCTTTGTATGAAAAGATATATTCAACTTTCCGGAATTTTTGCTGTTCTATTTCTTTTTACAGCCTGTGACTTATTTAAGTCGGGTAGCGATCCTGAGCCATTATTCACGCCCGAAAGAGTTAACACGCTACAATCGCGAATTGACAGCACCCTTATCGCCGATAAAATACCAGGAACCGCCATTGTAGTTGTTACCCCTGATGGGGAAAGATTCGAATACGGTGCCGGCTTTGCTAACCTGGAAACCAGAACACCAATGCAGGTCGACCACCGATTCAGAATTGGTTCGATTACCAAAACCTTTATCGCAACAGTCGTTTTACAGCTGGCCGATGAAAACCGCCTTTCTCTTGATGCAAGCGTTCAATCAATCTTGCCAGAAATTGAGCTTCGTGAAAGCGAAAACATAAGTGTCCGTGATCTACTACGCCATACTTCCGGGATTCCTAACTATACAGGAAGTATTCCTTTTTTAGTCCAGATGTTTTTTAATCCAGACTCGTATCTGCCCGAAACCGAGTTAATTGCTATTGCAGAAAGTTCTCCCCGTCTTTTCGAACCCGGTGAAATGGCTCCTGATGGCAATCTCCGCTGGGGATATTCTAATACGAACTATACGCTTCTCGGTCTAATAATCGAAAGAGTAACAAGCAATAGTATTCAAGATGAGATTCACAACCGGATTTCTGCCCCACTCGGTCTTTCAAAAACATATTATGCTACTACAATGTATATTCCGGCAGATATGGCCCGTGGATATATGGATATAGAAACATCCGATTATGCAGGTAGTGGTATACCCGGCGATGGCCAGGCTTTTTACGATATAACAGCCCTTCACCCTAACTATGCAGGCGCCGCCGGGGCAATGGTTGCATCGGCTCCCGACCTTGCCGTTTATGCAGAAGCACTTATGACAGGCATGTTTTACAGCACAAGTTTAAAACAACAGCGCGACGATTTTGTGACTTCTCAGTTTGCCAGCGCTATTGGTAACTACGGCCTCGGAATTGCTAAAGTGGGCGAAAATTGGGTCGGACATAAAGGCGGTCTATCCGGTTACGAACTATCGATGTACAGACACCCGGAGTTTGGGGTGGTAATCGTGTTGTCTAATAAAAGTCCGAACGGTCGCCGCGCAGATGGAACTAGGCTTCCGGATGCAGGACCCGCTTTGTTTAATACTGTTGTAGGTTTTCTGTTCGACGAACCATACATTTTTGCCAATTTTAAGTAACGCTGAAGTTTTTGGAATACTGGCCGGAATAATTAAAAAGTTCCGGCCTGTTTACTATTTACCTAAATTTTACTTCAAAATCTGCCCAATTTAATATGAAAAGGCTGTTTTAAACCAGATTTGAAGAAATACAATAGCCTGAATTTAGCCAAGTTCAAGACCGAAACGCCGACATATCGAGGCAAAAAGAAAATAAACGTCCGAATATACGGTTTTCCACTTCCTTCTATCAAAACAGCCAACAAATCACTTTTCTTCAATTAATTTATACATCTTGCTGCTTCGTAGCAGAAGGAATATTTGTCTAACTCGTTTCTTTATTTTATTCATGTAAATCTCCATGCTCACTTTCTAAAGCCCGCTATGAAAATTACCCTTCTATGTATGTTTAGGTATACAATGTTGCTGATTGCTCTAACCGCACTTTCGGTTATAAATAATACCAGTTTCGCTCAGCAAAACTGGTGGCAAACAAACAGCCTTCATCAGGATAGCCTGCAGGCCGGGTGGCTTTTTCATACAGAGGGAACGTACAGTCTTGACCGTGCGAGCGGTACAATATCTGGATTTTTGCATGACGGAACCGGAGCTGTACATCTGCGCAATGACCGATGGCTTTTGCGAACAGTAGGCGAAATGAAGTACCAAAGAATTTCTATAGGTCCTAATACAATACGGGAAAAATATTTTTATATAGATGGAGCTTTGGTTTATGATATTGTGCCAAGAATGCACGGAGAAGTTGGCGCTATTTGGGAAAAAGATGATGCAAATCGTATCGATCAGCGACTGGTTTCTTATGCCGGATTGAATTATGAACTCGTAAGAACGCCTCGTTTCGGTATAAATGCTCTTGGCGCTTTCGGCGAGCAGCGAAAACTACGACTCGGGTCTTCGGAAGTGCAGACTAATTTTATTGGATATTTTCAGCAAAACATGCGTGTTCGAATCACAGATCGCATTTTCTTTACCGAACGGTTTATTTGGGTTCATGAGCTGGGTGATGATGCCTCTTACCGTTATTACCTGAGACTACAGGCCGTTTTCCGCTTCACCCCCGTTTTTGCCGGAATGATTAAGCACGAAATCCGATACGAAGAAAAGGCACCGGCTCCGGGTATAGACCGGCTGAATCAACAGCTTAGCATTGGCTTCCGCTTCGAGTGGGCAAGCACAAACTAGTGAAGCTCTAAATTAGGATACAGATGAAATAACAAAACCTGAATTATACACCTATTCGGGTTTTTGTTATTTGATTGGGTAATTACTAATTAAATTAATCGGTTCATTAAATATTTACAGTACAATCCTGCTCAAACACCCACCAAAAACAACAGCATGATTATATGTAATTTAGCTACCATAATATCTGCCTGATTAAAAATCTGGACCCAATTAGTAGTTGAAAGAAAAGAAGCAGGTGCTCCTAATCCTCCATCATAGCGGGCTTCATGCTAAAAACAACATGATCCTGATGAAGATCCGTCATGAAATGATTACGCTTAGAATCGGGCAGCAGCTTCCACTCTTCGTATAAAATAGTGGCATGCCGGTCTATAGCATCGAGGCGGTTTTCGTCTGCCTTTTGCAAAATATCATACATAATGTACTCGCTTCCAGACTCGTCTCTGCATAAGCTGCAGTTTAGCGAGGTGTTTATGGGAATGGTCTTCTCGAAATAGATTATTCTCCCCTGATCATATTCTTTCTGGATTTTATCAAGCTTAGCAATGATTATCGCCCGTATCACCTCCCGAACCTCCGGATTTTCACGCTCCAGATGATCCAGATAATGAGAAATCGCTTTTCTAAGCAATACTGATTTTTTAAGCTCCCTTTGATCAACTACATGCTGAATGCGATCAGACAACTCCCGGGAAACTCTGATAAGTATAGAATCTGTTTTTTGAGCCATATATATATAATAAGTTTAATTTGTATATCAATATATATTTTTTTTGGAAAAAGTGATATATATTTCTTGAAAAATTTATATCTTTGTGAAAGATGATGCTTATTTCAGAATATCACTTGGTTTTAAACACGTTTCAGTAAGGACTTCACCCAACAAAAATGATCTTTAGGCGGTTTGTAATTTTGATCTAAACTCTATATAAACGCGCCAAATCATGCTTTTTGGGCACTATTGGGAAGCATCATCATTACATACAACAAACTGATCGAACAGTTTGTATATCACATTTTAAAACTTCCGATTGTGAACATTTACATTATGCTTTCGGAAGAATACAATATCTGCAAACCGGAACACTGAACTACGATGTGGGCCTGAGTTCCAGATCATCTTACTATACTACTACAATTTTATATAAGGCTGTAAACGCAGCATGGGCTGGTTAAGCTGTAATCCGTTGGATTTCATTTTCACTTGATTACGAATAGCTGATCGCCCGGCTAATGTGTTTACTGCGCTAAATGGTACCAACGCTTATGGTTACACAGCACTCTATGGAACCGAAACAAAATACTCGGGAGCCTTACTCTGTTCCCTACCCATCACTGGTTCATGCTCTTACAGCAGCAGGTAAATCGACTGCGGGTATAAGGTTTGTCCGGAGTAGTAGTTCCGAATTTTATGTGAGCTACGAAACTCTCCATATTGAAGCTTCGAAGGTTGCGGCCTGCCTTGCGCAAAAGAATCTGCCTCCAAAATCAGAAATTCTTATTCAGGCCTCCGATAACGAGTCTTTTGTGCGGCTTTTCTGGGGCTGTATTGCCGCAGGATTTATTCCGGTGCCGCTATCTCTTGGGTTCACAAACGACCACAGGCTAAAACTTTTGCATGTCTGGAATCAGCTGAACTCACCTTTTTTGCTTCACGACGCCCCCGATAGCTATTTCGATCACCTCCATAAAACAGCAGAATCTGTTAACAGCCTTGAGACGTCTAAAAAAATAGAATCATTAAGCTACAGCTTAGCTACCGATGAAATCGCCAATGGTAGTCCGGCTACCGTATTGGCAAGCCCCGGCCCGGATGATGTTGCATTCATACAGTTTTCATCAGGGTCTACGGGTAAACCAAAGGGCGTTTCTATCACTCATCGTAAGCTCTTCGAAAACATGGCTGCCATGCGAAGACACATGCAGTTCGATGATGAAACTTTTCTAAGCTGGATTCCCCTCACGCACGATATGGGCCTTATTCTGTATCACATGCTGCCGGTCGTTATGCATTATGAGCAGATTTTGATGCCAACTCAGCTGTTTATTCGCTATCCCTCACTATGGATGCAAAAAGGCCACGAGCATCGTGCAACTCAAACGGTTTCGCCCAATTTTGGCTTTCGCTTTTTTCTGGATCATTATGATAAGAAAATGGCCACAAAATGGGATTTAAGCAGCTTTAAAACCGTCTTGAATGCAGCCGAACCAATATCTCGTAAAATTTGCAAATCGTTCTATAGCACAATGAAGCCTTTTGGACTTCGAGATGGTGTGCTGCGCAGTGGATATGGTCTTGCCGAAGCTACTCTCGCGGTTAGCATGGGAGATCCAAATGAGTCGATGAAGTTTACAATGCTGAACCGGGAATCTCTTGCCACCGGTAGCCGTGTAGTTCCAGAAGGCTCAGGTTTGGATGAATGCGGTTTTGAGCATGAATCCTCTGATGCGGATGATGACTTGAATGATGAACGTTCCAACGGCCTGTATTTTGCCCATTGTGGCAAAATGCTCGACAATTTTGAGTATCGCGTAACAGATGAATCCGGCACTACTCTGCCCGACCTCACCATTGGCGAAATCGAGCTGAAGGGGATTATGGTGGTAGATGGCTACTATAACAATCCGGAAAAAACGCAGGAGCTTATGCGTGATGGCGGGTGGCTTCGCACCGGAGATCTTGGCTTTTTTAATGAAGATGAACTTTATATTACCGGCAGATGCAAAGAAATTATTTTTGCCGGTGGACTTAATTATTACCCCCACGATCTGGAGGCCGTTCTAAGCGAACTTGACGGACTCGGTCTTAACAAAATTGCTGCAGCCGGTACTACCAACCAAAACACCGGACTCGAAGAACTTCTTATTTTCGTTCAGTTTAAAGCGCGATTAACCTCTTTTTTACCGCTTGAAGAGTCTGTACGAAACTGTTTGATGCAGCATTTTGGGCTCGACGCCACCCATATCATCCCGGTTAAACAAATTCCCAAGACAACTTCCGGCAAGCTGCAGCGCGTACTTTTAATAAAAAAGTATGAAACCGGCGAGTTTGATGAAGTCTTAAACGAAATATATCAGCTGAAAACCAGTTCAGTTGATTCGGAATTCATCACAGCTGTTTCAGAAAACCAAGCTAACGGCTCGAAGAAAACAAAGGTTACCAAAACCGATTCTGAAACGGATGAAGTTGCTGATAAACTGGTAACTATTCTTGAAAAACTAACCGGAGTCGATACCATTTCGCCCAATACTCCTTTTTCGGATCTGGGCATTAGTTCGTTTAAGGCCGTTAAACTGTATGAGATTCTCAAAAAAGAATTTGGCAAAGACCCCGGAGTTTCTGCCGCATTTGATTTTCCTACCCCGGCAGAGCTTGCTGCAGAGCTGTGCAGATTGCCATCTATAGATTCTTCCGATTCTGAACATCCTTCAGCCAAAGAATCAGGAATCACCACAAATACTGCAGGCAATTTAGGCGATAAAGTTGCAGTTACCGGCTTTGCCTTCAGATTACCGGGCGATGTAAGAACAGTTGAACAGCTGTGGGAAGTTTTTTGCGGAAACCCGATTCCAGTCGAAAGTTATCCCGCTGAACGACCTAACACCATAAGCTGGGAAATTTTATCGAATTCAGCTTCTATTCCAAAGGCCCGCTTTTTAAGCAAACCCGCTGATTTTGATCAGCAGTTTTTTTCGATGATGCCACCCGAAGCCCGTGCTACGGACCCGCAGCAGCGAATTTTGCTCGAAACCGCGTTTCATGCTTTTGAGCTGGCTCGAATTGGCCTCAAATCTTTGAAAAAAAGCAGCACCGGCGTTTTTATCGGTGCTTCCAAAGGAGAATATGCGGTGCTTTCCGGCGAAACCAATCCGGATTCTGATGAAGTTCCTTATGAACTTACCGGAAATATGGCAAGCACCACAGCCGGGCGGCTTTCGTATTTTTTCGGCCTGCATGGTCCTGCGCTTACGGTCGACACAGCCTGTTCTTCCTCGCTTTCTGCGCTGGCGCAAGCTTGCGCGGCCATCCAAAACAGACAGTGTGAGCAAGCTCTTGCGGGTAGCTCAAATCTGATTCTCGACTCCGCCGGGATGCGCAAACTTACCGGTATTAAGGCACTCGCGCCCGATGGCTGCTGCAAAACTTTCGAGGCTTCTGCCGATGGTTATGGAAGAGCCGAAGGCGTGATATGCTTTGTGCTCGAACCGCTTGCCCGGGCAGTCGAAAACGGCAAGACGATTTTTGCAGTCATAGATGCCATCACCCTGAATCACGACGGCCGCAGCAACGGACTTACGGCACCAAATGGAGAAGCACAGCGAAATCTCATTGAAAAAAACCTGAGCAGAGCCGGTTATTCGGTGTCGGAGCTTAGTTTTCTGGAGACACATGGTACCGGAACCCGACTTGGCGACCCGCAGGAAGTTAGCGCTATTTCACGTTTAGCCGGACTCCAGGAAAGAAGTCAGCCTCTTTATTTGAGCGCATCAAAAGCACATTTTGGTCATTTGGAGAGCGCAGCCGGAATGCTCGGTCTGCTGAAAGCCATACTGATGATTCAGCATAAAACCATTCCGGCTCAACCGCTGTCGAATGGATTGAATCCTCTGCTATCCGATTCTATGAAGGGGCTTGAGATTCCGCAAAAGAAGATTACGTTAAATAAGCATCAAAACGGCGAAATTCGCGGCGGGGTTAGCTCATTTGGCTTGAGCGGCACTAACGCGCACGTGCTCATCAGCGGTTTCAGCAATATTGAAGCAATATTGAAGCAAGCAGTTCAAGCAAATCCATTTACCGCGCTTAAGCTGGAAGCGGCCACACAATGGTCTTTGAATAAACTGGCCGAAAGATGGCTTGAATTAGCTCGCAGCGCATCTATTAGCGACGCTGACTTCAGAGAAATGACGTCTTCTACGCTTTTTACCGAGCATGGTTTGGATTATAAAAAATATTTTTCAGGCCAAAACCGGACTGAACTAGTATCAACTCTCGAGAATTTCGTAAGAAATGATGAAAATAACCTGATAAAACAGTCAAGCCCTAAAACCGTATGGCTTTTTGCGGGTCAGGGAGCGCAGCGTATTGGTATGATGCGCAGCCTCTACCAACATCATCCCATTTTTCGTGACTCTTTTGATGAGTGCCGCAAGCTTCTAAAAAAACACGGCGCTATTTTTGATGCGTTCGAGATTCTTGAAAGCAAGGATGAGCGCATTCATGAAACCGAATTTACTCAGCCCGTTCTGGCGGCCTGTCAGATTAGTATGGCACGGGTTCTGCTCGAAGCAGGCTTAAAACCCGATGCGCTTTCCGGTCATAGCCTTGGAGAATTCCCCTCGCTTTGGCTCGCTGGAGTTCTTGATCTTGAAGACACCCTGCGATTATTGCTTATTCGCGGACGTTTAATGGCTTCTGTTTCCGGAAATGGCGGGATGATGGTCGTTTTCGCAGAGCGTAATTTCGTGGAGAAAAAGCTCACAGAAACGGGCAGTACCCTCGAAATAGCTTCGGACAACGGAGTCGGGATTATCACGCTAAGCGGCTTAGCAAATGAGCTTAAGGAGCTTGGCACCCAATTGAAGAATGAAAATATCCGATTCAAGAAATTGAGCGTGAGCGCAGCTTTTCATTCTGCGATGATGGAGCCTGTTAAAGAAGCTTTCCTGAAAGAAGCCAGCCGGGTTTCGTTTAATTCTGCACGCATTCCGGTTTATCTGAATAACGGCACCAAGCTGGAAACCGGCAGCAAAATAGACGCTGATTATCTTTGGAATCAACTGCGAAATGAGGTTCAGTTCGGGAAGTCGCTGCATCTGTTGCAGCAGGACGAAATGCATGCAGCCATAGAAATTTCTCCTGCACCAGTGCTAAGCCCGGTTGCGGCCAGAATTCTGGAATATGCCCCTACGGATCAAATTTTCAGTCTGTTTAACGGTGATGAAAACGAGCTAAAAGACTGGGGAAAAAGCTGCGTAAGCCTGGCTAATCTCTTTCCTTCGGCAGATTTAGCCAATCTTCTCAACATCAAACGGCAAACATCCCATGCCCTTACAAGCTTCTGTTTCCCGAGATATCCGTTTAAAAGAAATACATTCTGGCACCCCGGCATCGGAAAAGGGCAATTGAACGGCGGGAAGACATCACCCGAAAAAAATACGCCGTCGGCAAGTCTAAACGGCAACCATACCCCCATCGTACAATCAAAATCATTATCTCAGGAAGTTATGAGCAGTAACAGCAGTTCTTCAAGGGAAGATGCCATCATCGAGCTATTTAACGAAATCACCGGAATTGACCGGGAGCGGCTTCGTTCCGGCATTGATACCAATCTTTTTGAGCTGGGGCTTGATTCGCTGGTACTTATGAAGGTGAAGTCTTCCGTTAAAGAAAAATTCGGGCTGGAAATTGCGGCATCACAATTTTTCAGAGAGCTGAATACGCTTGCAAAATTAATAGACAAAATAAACAACGAAGCTCCGGCTCCGGCCACAGATTCATTTTCTCCTGCTGAAACTCCAGGAAATCAGGCGGCAACTGACAACTCAGCACCGGCATCAGAAATTACAGCGCAGACAGATCAAAACCCGGGGGTGATCGCTCAGATTGTGAATCAGCAGCTGTCAATTATGCAGCAGCAGCTTGATTTGCTTAGAGGAAATGTCTCGTCTGCATCAACGGGAGGCAACGGCAGAATGACTTTGCCTGCACAGATGCCATCACCCCAAAAAAAACCGGCAGATATAAAAACGGTTTCTGAGGCTGCCCGTAAGGAATATATCGCCTATAAAAGCGTACGAAAAGCAGAAGGAATGGCGCGTATTCCGGCAGAAGGTCTTCAGCGACTTGTTCGCTCCTATACAGAAATGACGGCTAGCTCTAAAAAAGAAGTTGATCAATATCGTCCGTGGCTTGCAACGAGCAGAAATATTGCCGGATTCCGGCCAGATCGTAAAGAAATGGTGTATCAGCTGCAGGTGGAGCGGGCCGAAGGCGCTTATGTTTGGGATATCGACGGCAACCGGCTGTTGGATATTACGATGGGTTTTGGGGTGAGCCTTTTTGGCAACAAACCCGGCTTTATACAAGAAGCGATTACAGAAGAAATGTCGCGGGGAATTGGCGTTGGCGCTATGTCGTATTTGACTGGAAAAACGGCTCAGAAATTCTGTGAGCTTACCGGCAACGAACGCGTGGCATTTTTCAATACCGGATCGGAAGCCGTAATGAATGCCGTTCGTATTGCGCGCACCCATACATCCAGAATTAAAGTAGTACAGTTTTCCGGCGCCTATCACGGAAATACCGACCCAGTATTGGCAGCAGCGGGCGAAAAAAACGGAGCGCCGGCCGCCGTGCCCATGTCTCCGGGAATTCCGGAATCCTATTTTGATGATTTAGTTGTTTTACCCTACGGAAGTCCTGAAACGCTGAGCTGGCTGAAAGAAAACTGCGCTGAAGTTGCGGCCGTTGTGGTAGAGTCGGTGCAAAGCAGAAAACCGGATTTCAGACCAGCAGCTTTTCTGAAAGAAGTGAGGCAAATTACCCAGGATGCCGGCACAGTACTTATTTTTGATGAAGTAATTACGGGCCTTAGACTTGGCCCCCGGGGCGCACAGCATTTTTATGGTATCAAGGCCGACCTTGCGGCTTACGGCAAAATTGTTGGCGGCGGCTTACCCATCGGGCTTGTTGCCGGAAAACGCGAGGTGATGGCAGCCGTAGATGGCGGCATATGGCAATACGGAGACGACTCCCTTCCTGAAGCCGAAAATACGTTTTCTGCCGGCACGTTTAATCATCATCCGCTGGTGCTTAGCGCGATGAACGCGGTATTAGACAAAATAAAGGCCGAATCCGCCGAGATTTACCCACGGCTGGAACAGCTCACCGATCACCTGAAAAATACGCTAAACGAGTATTTTGAGTGTCACCGCTATCCAATTAAGGTCGTTAATTTCGGCTCTCTTTTTCGCTTTGAGCTGGGCGGCGCGGCAGAGCTGTTGTTCTACAAACTGGTAACAAAAGGCGTGTATATATGGGAAGGGCGAAACTGTTTCCTTTCGACCGCGCATACCGAAGAAGATGTAACATTCTTGATACAGGCCGTAATTGATGCGGTTGAGGAAATGCGTCAGGACGGATTTTTTCCCGATGATGACGGCGGAGATTCTACTTCTGATCTTTCCGGAAAAGATAAATTAAAATCCTCTAACGGGATTTCCACTGCGGTTAAGAGCGAAACTCCGCTTGTTTTTTCCCAGCATCCTGTACAGCAGCGCATTTTCTCGCTTTGCAGCCTCGAAGGCGGTACCGAAGCCTATCAGATTAAGGGGGCGATGACCGTAGAGGGCGATTTGCAGGCAGATAGTTTTTTAGATGCCTGCCGGAAAACCGTACTTAATCACGATGCATTTTTTACCCGCTTTTCGGTTGAAAATGGCATTTTAATTCAGCAGATAAGCAGTAAGAAAAACACTGAGCCCTTAATTCATTTTTTCGATTACACCGGTAAACCGGAAGCGGAAATAGATATTCTGCTACACAAGCTTGGTCAGCCATTCAACACAAACAAGTGGCCGCTTGCGAGCATAAATCTGATTCGCATATCTGCGCAAAAGCACCTCATTATGGTGAACGCGCACCATATCGCATTAGACGGAATTTCGCTCAGCATTTTATTTACCGAGCTGCTTCAGCAGTATTTTGGCGCAGCCGAGAAAACTATTTCGAACTCTGCTTCTTACCAAAATTTTGTGGAATGGCAGGCGAATTATGAAAAAAGCGAAGCCTTTTCCAGGCACGAAGCCTACTGGAACGCCCATTTAGATTCGCTGCCCGCGCCGGTTATTCCGGGCGCATCCATGCAGACCGACGAGCGAACTATGGATGGCGGTCGTATTACCAAAAGAATTCCGACAAAGCTTGTAAAAGAAGCGGCTCAAAAAGCTGGCGTATCGCCCTACTGCTTCCTTTTTGGCCTGTTTTCGGTTTGGGCTTCCAAATTATCAGGAACCGAAGAAGTCACGATTGGCGGTGTGGTGAGCGGCCGTCCGGATGGCTTCGAGCAAACCATTGGGATGTTTGCCAACACCATTCCCTACCGAATTCGCACGGTATCCAAAACCGAGACCCTGCCGGATTTCTTACAACAGCTTTCGTCTATGATTTTAAATCACATAGACGCATCCCTCTATCCGCTACAAAAACTAACTTCGAGGTTTAAAAAAGAGCGGACACCCGGCTCGAATCCTCTTTTCGAGCTTGTTTTCGCCTACGAAAAAGACGATCAGCGGAGCGTTACCGCCGGCGGACTCCGTTTCTCTACCTACGATTTACCTCGTCACGCGGCATCTTTCCCGCTACTACTCGACATAATAGAAACCTCCGACGAAACCATTGTCGGATTTGAGTATCAGCAGTGTTTTTACACCGATGAAAGGGCCTCTTTACTTGCGGATTCTTTTATTTCATTCGTGCATGAAACCGCAGATCTCAACGTCACCACTCTGCCATTTTCGCAGTTGAAGCTGGATTTTAGCGAGATCATCACAACAGAATCAGCATCATTACTTACTGATGAGAAATCTGGAGTTAATAGTGAGAGCGAACCGGAAAACACATCTGTTTCAGTTGCGACTGCCGGTAGCATTTGGCCACAAAACGGACATCTGCGGCATGCTCTTACCGAAATCTGGAAGAAAGTACTTGGCACTACAGAAGTAGAGCCCGACACCTCTTTTTTCTGGCTGGGGGGAGATTCCATTAAAGCCATTCAAATGATTTCGCTGATTGCCGATTTGGGCTACCACACCAACATCCGCACCATTTTTAAATACCCAACGGTAAACCGACTGGCCACGCAGCTTGAGCTTCAAAAAACAGCGGAGCAGCTGCCAGACTCTTCCGGACACATACCGTTTTTGCCCATACAGAAGTATTTCAACAGTTTACAGCTTGAAAATCCGGATTATTGGAATCAGGCGATTGGCTTAGAAATTGATCATACCATCACCAAAGAAGAGCTTTTCAAAATACAGCAGTTTCTGATTGCAAGGCATCCCTCGCTTCGCTCCCGCCTCAGCGACGATGGTATTATGGTGATGCCAGCCGAAACGCCTTCAGAATCCTTCACCCTGATAAAAGAAACCGAAGTAAAGCATTTTAAGGAAGGAAGTGCGCTTTTTGAGGAATGCATGCCATTATTTGTAGATTTGCAGCAGAGATTTGATTTACGTGAAGGTCCTACTTCGGGGCTGCTTCATATTCGAACTCCCGAGCGTAGCTTTATTCTTTGGGCGGTGCATCACCTTTTTACGGATGCTGTTTCCTGGCAGATTTTGCTGGGTGATTTTTCCGCATTGCTCTTGCAGCTTACCTCAGGTAAAGAACTCAGCCGGCCACCGCTGCAAACCAGCGTTTATCAGTGGGCTCAGCGGAATGAAGAATTCAAGACAAGCTTTGCCGGAGAAAAAAGCTTCTGGACCGAAACCTTGCAGAAATGCCTGGAAATAAGCGATAGCAGTCTTCTCCCCGCCTCAACTTTGCCATCACCCATTGGCGAAATGCAAACATTGGGCACAACGCTAAATGAAGAGCAAAGTCATCAGGCAGATTACATTCTCAAAACATTTGGCGCCCGCAGACTCGAATCTATGGTGATGGCATCTGTGCTGGAATGCATTCAATCAGCCGATTCCGGTCAGTCGGGTGGTGTGCCCTGCGCTTTTTGGTACGAAACCAACGGACGCCAACTTTTTGGTGAGGAAGCTGCCGACGCAATAGGATGGTTTACCAGTCTGTTCCCGGTGTATGTGCCGGAAAGCACCGCAGACCTGCAAAGCCGAATTGAGCACAGTCTTTCTAAGGTGCCACAAGGCGGAGCCGGTTTTGGATATCTGAGGGATGAGCTTGCCGCAGCTGTACTACCGGAAAACCCGAACATTCTTGAGCAAAAGCTCCCTAAAATTCGCTTCAACTTTATCGGGGCTTTCCCATCACACTTTAACAACATTAGACTGTATTTACAGGACAATCGCTACACCATCGACGCCAGAAATCGTCATGATGTGCTTTTGGATGTGAACATCATCCGGATGGAAGGCCAATGGATTATACAGACCGATGCGCATCCCGATTTGGACGGCTCCGTTTTTGGGCCGCTCAGCAAAATTCTGGATGAAAAGCTGGCAAGTGCCGGCGGACGCATTTCCAAAGAAAAGGTTGTAGCCGGACAAACTTCTTTAAGCAAAACCGAACAGCAGTTGCTTTCCATGAGGCCAACCGCAACCGACTGCAAAAATATACTTGAAGACTTCGATTTAGGAGATTCTTTTGCTGTTTCAATGGTTGAAGACATCCTGCCCCTAACTCCCATGCAGCAGGGAATGATGTTCCTGATTAATTCTACGCAAAAAATACAGCCGGGTCTGCAGCAGCTAAGTTTGCGTTTCAGCCAAAGACTCGATACGGCTCAGCTTAAACATAGCTGCGCTGCTTTATTGACCCGGCACCCTGCACTCAGAAGTCTCTTTGTACAGCAGAAAGGCATTCCGCTACAGCTCGTCATTCAAAAAGCAAACTTAACCTTTGATGTTCGCTCGACTGAGCACGCAAGCGGCGAAAACTATCTGAATTTTGAAGCTTCCGTACGCGAAACCGATTTGGAAACGCCATTTGCCACTGCAACGCAGCTTCCGGTCCGCTTTACTTTAGTACTGGGCGAGGACTGCTCCACGCTCATAATTAGCATGCATCATATTATTTATGATGGCTGGTGCAACGCCATTTTGTTCCGCGATTTAAGCCAACTCTACAGCGGAGCGGAGAGCTCTGAGCATTTGTATGGCACATCTGTTTTCAGAAAAGTGTTGTCTCGTTTTCTAAGCCAAAACGCTTCCTCTCTAAGCTACTGGAAAAACAACTTCGCAAAGTATGAAGCCATAAACTGGCAGCCGATTTCAGCTACGGAGCAGACCACTACCCACAAAAATGGCAATGGGAATGGGAATGGGAATGGGAAACTAAATGGTTCTGCGTCTGGCAATAACCGGACTTTAATTAGCCGGAATCCCGATTCAAAAATCAAAGCGCAGCTTACAAAAAAGGCTGCTAAAATGGAGCTTACTCCTTCTGCGCTTTACCACGCCGCCTGGGGATTATCTCTGCGCATGTTTAGCGGACACCAAATCAACAGCTTTGGAACTGTTTTCTCGGGCAGAAGTGAAGAAGAGTTAGCCGAACAGCAGGCCATTGGGCTTTTTATACACACGCTGCCTTTTATATCAGAGTGCAGCGATGCCATTACTCTCGAAGAGCTGGCACGATCACATTTCCAAACCACCGTAGAAATGCAGGAGCACCAGAGTGTATCTCTGGCCGGATTAAAGGAAATAAGTAAAAATACCAGTCGCGAGCTTTTCGACTCGCTGCTAGTTGTCGAAAACTACCCGTTAAACACCGATGGCTTCCGCCTTAATCATCCCGCTTCTAAACATCAGCCAGCCGAAATTACCGGATTCCACTTCCATTCCGAGGAGCATGCCCGCTGCACGCTTTCGATCAACTATCAGCCCGAGCCGGAATATGAGCTTCGGTTCAGCAGCGAGTATGTATCACCCGAAAACGCCGCCCGGCTGATGGACTTATTTATTTACTCTCTAAACGCTCTTCTGCAGAATCCGGCAATGAAGGTCTCAGAATGCATGGAGCAGCGACGATCCGGTCTGCGCGCAAATCATACTAAAAAACTCTTTAGTAAACTCGAACAGCTAAAAAAATAGACATCATCATGCTTAAGAAAAATCCCTTCCAAAAACTCAAAAATGTACAGGCCGTTTCAATTTCAGATGAAACGCCTCTGGTAGAATTCAGCTATCTCGACGGCTATACCGGTCAGGGTCCTGTGGTTGCAACTCCGGCAAGTAAAGAAGTTGTGCTTAACGACTGGATTACCGCTAACCGGCCATTAATTGCCGGAAAACTGAACAAATACGGAGGAATTCTGTTTCGCGGTTTCGCAGTCGATTCTGTACCTGAATTCGAAGATGTTGTTAAAACATTTGGCGACGATCTGCTCGACTACAAAGAGCGCTCTTCCCCGCGGCATAAAGTTGAGGGCAAAGTGTACACTTCAACCGATCATCCTAAAGATCAGCGAATTCACTTCCATAACGAGCTGGCATATTCTAAAAACTGGCCGCTTGAAATTTTCTTCTATTGCGATACGCAGCCCGGTAAAGGTGGAGAAACGCCCATTGCCGACAGCAGAAAAGTGTACGAAAACCTGAATCCTGATTTACGCGAAAAGTTTGAAACCCACGGCGTTTTATATCAGCGCTATCTCGGCAGCGGACTCGGTCTGAGCTGGCAGGAAGTTTTCCAAACCGACGACCGCGAAGAAGCTGAATCGTACTGTAAAGATGCTGGAATTGAGCTGGAATGGATAGACGACAAGCGCGTTATTTCGCGCAGCAAGCGACCGGCCGTTCAGGTACACCCCGAAACTGGTGAAAAGCTCTGGTTTAATCACGCGCATTTTTTCAATGTCTGGAATATGCACGAAGAAGAGCGCAAGCAGCTAATATCTATGGTTAAAGAAGAGGAAATTCCTTTTAACACCTACGTTGGCGATCATACGCCTATTAGCCGCGAGGAAGTACACGAAATTATGGAAGCATTCGACAAAGCGTCGGTCGAGTTTCCGTGGCAGAAAGGCGACATTCTGTATCTCGACAATATGCTGATGGCGCACAGCCGGAATCCTTTTGAAGGCGAACGCCGAATTGTTGTAGCCATGAATAAAACCAACCACAGCCTGCAGGCTACGGCTTAAAAACATCGATTAAAGCCGGAAACACATTGGCCATTTATGGTTCCGGTTTACTTTTATCCGCACCACCATTTTCATCATTTCTTACATCATGTCTGAATTAATTCTTTCATCTTACCGAATTTCACCCGAACAAAAACGAATTTGGTCAGACTTTCAAAACGACCCAGCGCTTCACAGCTGTCTGAGCTGCGAATTTAACGCCGCGTCTGTAACCGACGATCAACTTAGGACCGCCATTCGTAAGCTAACCGGCGTTTATCACATTCTGCGAACGCGCTTCGCTCTGCAAAAAGGGCTGAAAGTACCCGTTCAGCAGCTTGATGAAGACGCCCCGGCTGCAGAATTTCGTTTTTCCTCTTTTTCTTTAAAAGGTGATGAATCCCTCGAGGAAGCAACCGATCGGAAATGCAGCGAAATTAATTCGGAAGCGGTAAATATGCAGGCAGAAAGTCCGCTTTCGGCCTGTGTAATCCGGCAACCGGAGGGCAAAGCTTCTCTGATTCTGGCTGCTTCGGCCATGGCTCTGGATTCGGCCAGTCTTGTGCTACTGCTAAGGGAAATCGAAGATGAAATACTTGGAAAAATTTCGGATGATGGTGAAAATGATGAAGCTATTCAATACGCGCAGCTGGCGGAATGGCTAAACGGTCTGGGTGATGACACCGAGCCGGAAATTCAGCAGTTTTGGGAAAAGCAGCTCAATTGGAAACCGGCCGGAAACCGGTTTATTTTCGGCTGTAATGGTATGAAACCAGCCGGAGAAGCGGTAATGAGGAAGCTTCATCGCTTGAAACTCAGCCCGGCTTTGCGCAGCGCGATTTTTAGCTTTGCCGAGAAATCCGGGACAACTGCAGATGGCCTTCTTAACTCGTTGCTCGTCAGTTTTCTGGGTCGTTATACCACCGCAGAACATGCAGAGATTTATCTGACCGAAGCAGTGCGCTCTTTTGAAGAAATTGCGGGAATCCCCGGAATACTTTGCAAAACCTATCCGGCTAAGCTAAATATAGCACGAGATCAGCAAAGTCTTATCGCATTGGCCGGTGATATCGCGGCTATGCAGGAACAGGCGCTTTATTTCGATTCGGAAACCTCTAAGCCCGCGAAAACAACAGGAAAAGCGGAGCTTCAGCACATTATTTCTGCTCCGGATCTTTCATTATTCAGGAACATTTTTGTATCCGGCTGCCGAACTACCTCCGGTATTTCCCTGAGCACGGCAGACAATGGTTCGGAGCTGATGCTGAGTCTTTTGTTCGCCACAGAAATAGTTTCGGAGAGCTGGCAGAAAGAGCTCTGCAAACAGCTGATATCTTTTTTAGATACAAATATTCCTAAACTGGCTTCCGGAAATCAGTCGCTGGGTTTATCATGGATTTCTGAACCGGAAGCAGCGATTTCCAAAGGAGAGCTGTTTGATCAAAAGCCGGAATCATTCGAATTAACTACCGCGCTGTTGAACAGCTCATTTTCTGCCAATAAGCGTTTTCCTGCCCTGATTCACGGCTCTAAAATGCTTACGTTTTCTCAGCTTGAGAAGAAAATACGCTCGTTTGCCTCAGGTCTTACGGCAAGCGGAGCAGCGTCTGGCGATCTCATCGGGATTCTTTTAGACCGAAGCGCAGACGCCGTTGCCGCGATTATGGCATGCTGGAGAATCGGAGCCGGTTTCATCCCGATAGACACCGCATATCCCGCCGAACGGGTTCGCTATATGGCCGAAGACAGCGGGATGAAGCTCTTGCTTACCGATCAGGCCATTGCCGATGCCCAAAAATTGAACTCCGGCAATACTCCGGTAGTAATTATCTCTGCTCTTACCGAATCTGAAACCGAAAGCGACGGGGCGCTTTTCCCGGAAATGAGACCCGATTCTACGGCCTATGTAATATACACTTCCGGCTCAACGGGCAGGCCAAAAGGTTGCGAAATTACGCATGCGCAGCTTGCGCCCTATATGCATTGGGTGAAGAAGTCTTACATGGATGGCATCGAGCCCGGAACCATGCCGCTATTTACATCACTCGCATTCGACCTGACAATCACCACGCTTTTCGGAAGCCTCGCCGAAGGCCACACGCTCAGAATTTTCAGCGACGAGCAGCTTACCGATACCCTCGAATCCATTTTTGACACCGACAGCGGTATAGAAATTGTTAAAATGAGTCCGGCTCATATTCAGCTATTGGCTCAAACCAATGCAAGGCAAACTTCTGTGAGGCGCATCATTGCGGGTGGCGAGCCTTTACGCAGTCATCATCTTGCAATTCTCAGAAAGCTGAATCCCGGCATTACGGTTTTTAATGAATACGGACCAACAGAAACCGTGGTAGGATGCTCGGTTTGCGTGCTTGAGCCAGAAGACCATCACATTACAATAGGCAAACCCGTAAGCCATGCGGCCATGTACATAGCCGACGAGAACGGTAAGCCATTACCGGCCGGAGTTCCAGGCGAGCTCTATATTGCCGGAGAGAGCGTTTGCAAAGGATATTTGAATAAACCTGAGCTTACAAACGTAGTGTTTTCAGACTGTGCCTTTACCGGAAAACGTGTTTACAAAACCGGAGATCGCGCAGCTTTATTGCCAGACGGATCTTTCGATTTTTACGGCAGAGTAGACAAGCAGCTTAAAATTCGCGGCTACCGGATTGAGCCCGGAGAAATTGAATTCGCCTTAAATCAGCACGACCAAATAAGCGCAGCTTTTGTGGGTCTTCAATATATGGGCAAGACCGCTGACGCTGATCCTTACCTGACCGCCTACATTCAGGCTGAGGATGAAGTCGTTACCGAAAATGATTTACAGGACTTTCTGTCGGCTTTCTTACCGGCCTACATGATTCCCTCATTTTTCATCCCGGTGGCACAGATTCCTCTTACCGTAAATGGAAAAGTGGATGAATCCCGGCTGCCGGCGCTTGACGAATGGATTTCGAAACAAAGCCGAAAACTAAAAGAGCCATCAGGGCCGATTGAGCAGGAGCTTTTCCAAATCTGGACCGAAGTTCTGGGTCATACCGATATTTCCGTAGATGACGACTTTTTTGAAGTTGGAGGTCAAAGTCTTAAGGCGATGCAGATTGTTGCCCGAATACAGAAAGGACTGTATCCCGAGCTGCTGCTCAGCGAGTTTTTCGATCATCTGTCAATAGAAAAATTAGCTCAATTTATTGCTGTAAAAAAGCCTGAAGCCGGTTTGGAGGCTCCTTCCAGCTCCATGCCGGCTGAAACTTTGTGCTCAGACGCCCAGAAAAAACTCTGGATTACCGCACAAATGGAAGGAAGCGAACGCGCTTACATGGTTTCCGGAGCCTATTCAATTGAAGGGATTTCCGATCCTGAAAGGTTTAATGAAGCCGTTTGCAGAGTTATAAAGCGACATGAGTCGCTACGTACCGCTATCAGAGAAAAAGACGGCGAGCCGATCCAGGTCATTGCGCCCTTTTCGAAAGCCGATGCCGCCCTGCAAGTACAATTCGTTGATCTGCAAAAGCACGCAGATCCTGAAAAAGCTTGGAAAAAACTTGCCGAATTTGTGCTTCAGCAGCCATTCCGGCTGGATGAGCCCGGACTCTTCCGGTCTGTTCTCGTTCGGATGGAGAATAATGAGTACCGCTGGCTCGTATGCATGCATCATATTATTAGCGACGGTTGGTCAGTTGATGTGCTCGCGCAAGAAATCCGCTATTTCTATGAAAACGGCGCAAATGCAACTTTGGCCGAACCGGCTCAATACCGCGAATTTATATCCTGGCTGCTGCAGGCCCGCACGCAGAATGCCTGGCAGAAAAGTGAGGAGTACTGGCTAAATACATTCTCTGAGCTTCCAAAAGCTCTGAATTTCCCATTTGCAAGGAAGCGTCCGCCAGTCAAAACGTACCGCGGCGACACCAGACATTTCGAAATTCAAGCTGATGCAGCCGCAGCCTTTATGAATGCTTTACCGGCTGGATGCACTCCGTTTTCAGGAATTCTCTCGCTAGTTGGCACGCTCATTCACAAAACTACGGGGGCGAAAACCTTTTGCGTTGGAACACCGGCTGCCGGAAGGGTTAAGGCCGAGTTCGAAAATAGTATTGGCCTGTTCATAAACATGCTGCCGATCCGTCTGGAAGTCCATGATGGAGATCGTTTTGCAGCTCTCATAAAAAGAACCCGCGGCACTTTACTGCAGGCGCTCACGCATCAAAGCGTGCCATTCGACTACTGGATTTCCAAAAGTGGCTACCGCCATGATCCGTCGCGCTCTCCCCTTTTCGATACTCTTGTGGTGTATCAGCAGGGCGAAAGCGAAAACGGCGATTTGGGAAGTCTGCGGCTTACTGAACTGAAAAATGAAGAGCGGGCAAGCAAGTACGACTTGGTTTTCGAGTTTGTGGAAAGCACCTCATCTTTAAAGCTGCGCATAAATTACAATACCGATATTTTCAGCGATGAAGCGGTTCTCGCCCTTGGCAACTATTTCAACAGTTTGCTTGCAGCCGCAGCAAACAGCTCCCAACTTCCGATTTCTGAGCTGCCAGACTTTTCATTTTCAGAAAGCGCTCTTGGTAATACAGACAACAATCATTCTGAAAATGCGCCGTATTTGGCCGAATCAGAAAGTAACTCCGAAAACAGCCTGACAGCCGACTTGCTTCGGCAAGCCTGGTTGGCACAGCTTGGTGGCCTTGAGCCAGAACCGGACACGCATTTTTTTGAAGCGGGAGGAGATTCAATTAAGGCGATACAGATTTCAGCATCGCTTCGGTCTAAGGGATTTCTGCTTGGTGTGCAGGAAATTTTTACTCATCCTGTTTTTAATGATCAGCTTCGGTTCATAAAGCCGATTTCGGCAGAAAAAGATGACTCTGATTTTTCTGTGATAGATTTTCCGAGTGACCGGGAAAGCTCATCTTATCCCCTCACTCCTATTCAAAAATGGCTTTTTTCTCTGGATGAGCAGTCCTTCAACGCTTTCTTCCAAACCGGCGTGCTGCGTTTTCCTGCTGATATTCCGGCTCCTGCGATTGCGCACATGTGGAAAGAACTCATTCGTACACATGAAGTTTTCCGAAGCCGTTTCACGGGAGAGAATCAAATTCCGGATAAAGCCGAACTGATTTCTGGTCTGTCAGAACCTGGTCTCCTGCTCACTCAAAGCACCGAAGAAAACTGGGAAGCACATATTGCCCGAATCTTCGACAGCTGGCTGGATGACTTCACCCTAAAAAACAATCCTCCGTACCGGGCATGGATAGTGCAGTTGACCGACTCGAATGATCATCTGCTGTTTATGGCGATACATCACTCAATTTGCGATCATGTTAGCTGGAATATTTTCAGCAACACATTTGCAGAGCTGTCGGCAGAATGGGAAACCACTTCGCAAATTCCGCTGGCTTCTGCTGCACCGGGTTTTGCAGCCCTTGCCAGACAAATAAACAAACTTTTGAGCGCGACAGAAAACGAGGACTCAGCTTCGGATGAAATAAACAGCTTTGACTCCTTTTTCAAAAATAGTGATATCTCAGAGACTGATTCTACAACTACTGATGAAAAGCTTTACGCCGGAAGCTTTCGCTATCCAAAAGAGAACGTCAGAAAATATCTTGATGTCATTAACGAGGTCTACACCACTACCGATGAAGAAGCTTTAGCGGCCGTTTACGCGCTTACGCTTGCTGAGGTTTTGGAAGAAGAAAAAGCCCCGCTGCTTTTTGAAACACACGGCAGAGACAACGGAGAAATACCTTTTTCTGATCGAACCGCGGGCTGGTTTACCCGGCTCTACGGATGTCTGATAAACACCAAATTTGCTCCCGGCGATGTGGTTCGTACTGTAAAAGAGCAGAGGCGAAAAGCTTTTAAAGACAGCCTATATTTCCTTCCAGCTGCCGAAAAACAGTCGTATAAATCCATGAGAACTTGCTTCAGCTTTAATTTTTTGGGTGATGCCTCGGCAGTATCGAACCTTTCTGCAGCAAGCGGACTAAAACCTGAGCTCCATACGCCACTTATTGATGCGTGTATTTCCCGCAGAGTGGATACCGGCACAAGAGGCGGATTTATGATGCGGTTTTTCGGGAATGAAGCCGAAGTAAGTTTCGAGCTGCGAGGCGAGAAAGCTACACCGGCAGATCTGGCCTCCGAATTTAAAAATCAGCTTCAAAAAGTAGCAGAGCTGGCCGAATCGATTGGCGACACCGTTCACTCACCTTCCGATTTCGATTTTGATGAACTTGAAATAGACGATCTCGATGCGCTTCTAAACAGTCTGAATGATGAATAAAAGCATGGTTCAAAACATATTGCGGCTATCTCCGCTTCAGGAAGGTCTTTATGCCCACTACCTCATGCGGCAGGGATTTGATCCGTACGTGCTGCAAATGCGCTACCGTTTAGACGGTGAGCCGGATACCGCATTACTGAAAAAAACGCTGGAAATTATTACCGCCCGACACGACGCTTTACGCACAATTTTCAGCCATAAACAGACTCCGGAGCCCGTTCAGATTATTCTAAAACCAGTTCGACTCGAATTTACCGAGTTGGGTCCAGATGAACTTCCGGCTGAGAAACGTGAAGATTTTATTCAACATCTTTTGGATGAAGACCATAGGCGCGGCTTCAAGTTAGATAAAGGTCCGTTGCTCAGATTCATGCTTATTCGCAGGTCTGAATCTGAAGCCGAGCTAATTATGACCACGCATCACATCATTCTGGACGGCTGGAGCTCCGGAATTATTGAGGGTGATGTATTCAGAACCTATGCGGCTCTTCGTTCCGGCAAACAGGCCGAAGCGGCACCGGCACCATCTTATGCCACATATATTCGATGGCTGAAGAAACAGCAAAAAAATGAAAGCATAGAATACTGGAAAAGCGCGCTTGATAGTCATTTTGAGCGAACTCCATTTACAAAAAATCGTCGAAAATCTCTATCCGAGAGCGCATCTAACGTATTTTCTGAACAATTTTTTCTACCGGAAAAACTGGGTCAGACCGTACTTCTTTTAGCGCGTGAAACGGGCGTAAGTTTTAGCAGTTTATTTCGCGCCATCTGGACCGTTTTCACAAAATGCACTACCGGTTTTGAAGACTTTTGCAGCCTGAATACGGTCTCCGGTCGACCTGAAACGCTTGACAATGCATCTGAGATTGCCGGTCTTTTTATAAACGCGGTACCGCAGTTGCATCGGTTTGATGGCGAAACTATTTCTGAGCTTGCGCGCGGTATTCACGAGAGATTTACCGGCAGCTACGCACATCATTTTGTACCACTTTCTGATATACAGCAGGTCAGCGGCAAAAGCGGAGAATTATCGGATCATCTGCTGGTTTTCGAAAACTACCCCGACATGGGTGATGAGCGAAAAAAACTGGAGGAAGCCTGCGGTTTCCGGATTGAATCTTTAGGTGGAAAGGAAGCCACAAATTACCCGCTGACCGTTCAGGTTGCCGGCACGAAAGCAGACGATATCGAAATACGATTGTTCCTGAAAAGCGAATGGTTTGAGGAAGAAGAATGCGGAATATTCAAAGATAAACTGCTTTCCATAATTCATGAGATTTGTGAAGATTCTTTGCGTCCGCTTGATGAAATCACTTCGCAGTTTATGGCTGCACCCGATAAGCCGAAGCAGGACTTGCCGGTCTATTCTCTGCTTTTGAGCTCCACATTTACAGATTTACCCATAAAACCATATTTAGAATACTGGCTCGAAACAGCCGGATTTCGTGGTCAGATTAAGTTTGCGCCCTACAATCAGGTTTTGCAAACATTGAGTTCCGACACTGGAAATACCGTTGAAGCCATCGTAATTGCGATTCGTCCGGCGGATATTATTCGGGATTTACCGGCCGATTCTGCGTCGGTTCGCTACAATGCAACTACGGAAATGCTCGAAATGCTCGAAAAAGGCATTTCCGAAAAGCAAGCTCAGAAATCCGTATTCGTAGCGCTTCTGCCCGACACATCTTCTGAATCGAATCAAAGCGGCACAGCTGATCGACTTGAGCTTTGCAGAACTTTTTTAAAGACCATTTCATCGCAGCCAAACGTAACTTCTGTTGATCTGAGCAAGCCACTTTTTGCTCTGAGTGAGCTAACAGACGAGGTTCAAAACGAAAAAGGTCACATTCCATTTTCTGTTGCCGGCTTCAGCTATTTTGCATCAAGGCTGGCGCGGCTACTTACGGCCGGAAAGCGGAAACCAAAAAAGGTAATTATAACCGATGCAGATAATACGCTCTGGGGCGGGGTAATTGGTGAAGACGGAGCAAAGGGAATCCGTTTCGAGCCGCATCATATTGCACTGCAACAGTTTTTGCTTGATTCTAAGCAAAGCGGATTTGTACTGGCTATGGCTACCAAAAACAATGCTGCTGATCTGCAGAAAGTTTGGACCGAAAGAGACGACTTTTTGCTAAAAGAGCACGACTTTGTCCATATTGCAGCAAACTGGGAGCCCAAATCAAAGAATATTCGCGAGCTTGCGGCCGACCTTAATCTTAATACAGACAGCTTCATTTTTATAGACGACAACCCTGCTGAGATCTCGGAAGTAAGCAAAAATTGTCCGGAAGTTTTGAGCCTGCTCCTGCCCGTAAGCCCGGAATCGTGGGAAGCCTTTTTTGAGCTAAATTGGGCTTTTGATCAGCCCGCAGCTACAGCCGAAGACGCCATTCGAACAAAGCTATATCAGGCTGAAAAAATCAGAAAAGATGCGCAGAGAAAGTCTGAGTCAGCTGGCGAAAAAAATGCCTTCTTAAAGAGTCTTGAAGTAAACACGGCCTTCGTAAATGCCGGACCGGAAATGATGCCGCGCCTTTCGCAGCTCAGCGCAAGAACCAATCAGTTTAACCTTAACGGCAAGCGATTCAGCATTGCTGAATTGAGCGAATTGAGCAAAAAAAACTCGTGTAGTCTGCTCTCACTTTATGTTAACGATCGTTTCGGAACTTACGGGCAATCCGGTCTAATTCTGGGCGCTACACGCGATTCTGTATTTGTGATTGAAGCCTTTATGCTAAGCTGCCGTGTGCTTGGCCGCGGCGTTGAAATCCACTGTCTGGATGCCATCTCCAAGCTTGCCGAGCAGCATGATTGCAGCACCGTGCAGTTCGCGTTTACCGATACCGGTCGCAATATTCCGATTAGTACTTTTCTAAGCTCATCCGGATGTCTTAACGACAACAAAAACCGTATTTCCACAGAAGCCATCACCCTGCTCTGCCAAAAAGAAAAGGCCGGAGCATGGGATTTTTATGATGCAATACCCGAAAATCATCAGCTGCAAGTTTTGGACTCCGTCGGGAAAAACGCAGATAAAAAGCAGCATCATCCTTTAAAAACACCTGACTCTCCTACTGATGCACGTCGGTTCGAATGGGAAATACCAGATGGAGATAACGAACTTCACGCGCTGCATGCAAAGGTACTATCCTTTCAAAGCCTTGAGCAATTCGAAGAAATTTCTCTTATGCGCGAGGATGAGGGCAAAGCTGATGAAGCCATCATAAGCACAGCCCGGCCCGGGTATGAGCCGCCAAGTAATGAGGTAGAAAAGAAAATGGCCGGAATTTGGTCAGCTTTACTACAAACAAGCAGTATTGGCAGAGCCGATCATTTTTTTAATCTGGGAGGAAACAGCCTGACCGCTACAAGGCTGGCTTCTTCAATTTACAAGCATTTCGGAGTAGATATCGAGCTGATAACCATCTTCGACAATCCGGTGCTCTCTGAATTTTGCAGACAGGTTGAATCTCTGCTTAACCGGAAAAATGATGATTCTGAAAAGGAATCCATCCCAAAAAATGAAGCTACTCCACAGCAGTGGCTAAGCCAAAAATTGCGTGATGGTGATGGAGTAATAATCGAAAAAGTTCCCTTTACACCGGGACAACTACGGATTTGGAGAACCGAAGTTTTGCAGGAAGACCGCTCTTCCTACAATTTAGGAAGCACTTTTCGATTCGCGGAAAAACCGGATATAACCGCTCTCATGAGCGCATTTTCCCAGCTAATGAGCCGCTTTGATGTTTTGCGCTGCCGAATAAAGGATGATGCAGCATCAGAAATACCCTTCATGGTATTAGATGAAAATGAAAATGAAAATGAAAATGCAACCGGATTCAAACCCAGGCCGCCAGTTGAAATCCGGAAAATATCTGACCTCAACAAAGATGAAGCAGAATCTTTTGTACTTCGTGAAGCGCAGACTTTTCTGAGCGAACCGGTAGTTTTCGGCGGAAAGCTGCTTTGGGGTGTGCTGATACATGAGTCTGATGATGAAAATAGTCCGGTATATATTAGTCTCAGAATTCATCACCTTATAACAGACGGCTGGTCTCAGGCAATTATTTTACAAGAACTTGGTCGCTTGTATCGCGAGGAGTTAAGCGGCAAGCAAGCTGAATCCGATTCAGAAAAACCATCTTTCTCCGGCTTTTTGAACTATGCCCGCTGGTACGATGATTTTCGCAAGGGAAGCCAGTATGAGGATGCAACTAATTTCTGGCTTAAAGAAATTGAAAATGCACCCGAGCGTGCAGAAATTCCAACTGATTATCCACGCAAAAACAGAATTACAGAAGCGCCATTGCGCACCCGTGTTGAGCTTAATCCAGCACTAAAGAAAAAGGCTGAAGAGTTTTGTGCTAAAAATCAGCTTTCGCTTTTTATGCTGGTAAAAGCAAGCGTGCAGCTTTTTTGTCGGCGCTATACCGAAAAGGAAAACTTTCTTACAGGATGTGCATTTTCCGGACGAAGTTTTCCCGAGCTGCTGGATATTCCCGGTTTCTTCGTAAATACGCTACCGGTAAATATGGATTACCACTCTGAAATCAGCCTTAAAGAATATCTGGCTGAATTGAGAAAGCGCATGATTGAAATGCAGCAAAGGCAATTTGTGAGCCTCGATGACATCATGGAAAAATCCGGGCGACAAAGCCAAGCAAGCATTGTTTCCGGGCGCCATCCTCTGTTCGATATACTTGTTCTACATCAGCATTCTGATGCAGAGAGTGATGATACTGCAAATAACTTAAACGCAAAGCCCATTGGTCAGGAGCAGCTTGGCAGCGGCTTCGATTTGGTTTTCCAGCTTTTCACAGAAGATCAGAACTGGTATCTGGAGCTGGAATATCAGCCGGAATTATACGAACTGCGCACCGCGAAAATGTTTTGCATGCACTGGGCTGCGCTTCTGGATTACCTCACGAATAGCAAAAACCTGCTTCGCCCGCTACGGGATGCTAGCCTTCAAAGCAAGGCAAGCTTCATGCGCCTGAAACGCGCCGGCAGAGGTCCGATGGCAAATCATCCGGCTGAATGTATGCATGAACTTATGCAAAATTGGGCCAAATCAAACCCTGATAGCCCGGCATTTGAGCATGCCGACGGCAAAGTACTGAGCTACAAAGAGCTGGATAAATTAAGCGATATTGCGGCTCATTTTCTCTTGCAGCGCGGACTAAAAAAAGGCGATAAGATATTGGTAAAAAGCCGCACGGTAAGAAATCTGATTCCCGTCATGCTGGGCATATTAAAAGCGGGTTGCGTTTATGTACCTGCAGATGCCGATACGCCTGCCGACAGGCTCGATTACATACTCGAAAAATCCAGCGCGGTTTTAGCAATTTCCGATAAAACCGAGCCCCTGCAACTACAGACTAAAGTGGATTCGGTTTTCTTCAATGACGTATTATCTGCGCAGAACAAGCTTCAGGAGTTGCCGGAAGTGAGTCCGTCTGATTCGGCCTACATTATTTTCACTTCCGGCTCGACCGGTCGGCCGAAAGGAGTCGAAATTACGCACGGAAGTTTCGTAAACATGATTCACGGTCATACACGCGGCTTTAACTTAGGCAGCAGCGACCGAATTCTCTCTTTTGCCTCCATTGCATTCGATGCCTCACTTAGTGAATTTTTTTCTGCCTTTTTAAAAGGCGCCACGCTGGTTGAGTTTGATTCTAATATTAAAAGAGATCCGGCAAGATTTGTAGATGCGATGAACCGCCGGCGGATAACTGCTGTAACCTTACCTCCCGTATTTCTTGCCAGTTTAGGAAAACCTTCTTTCAGATTTTTACGCATTCTTTTAACCGCAGGAGAAGCCGCGCAAAAAGATGATGCGCTGCATTACGCCCAAAATATCAAATATGTAAATGCCTACGGACCAACAGAATGTTCGGTTTGCACAAGCTTTCATATCGTAGAACATGATTATCCGTATCCTGCAGGTATCCCGATTGGTAATCCTATCGACAACTATCAGGTTTTTATAGTTGATGGGAACCATAATCTGGCTCCGTGGGGAGCCATCGGAGAGCTTGTTGTCTCGGGCCCCGGTCTGGCCAAAGGATACATAGGTCAACCCGAGCTCACCCAAGAACGCTTCAAGGAGCTTTATCTTGATGAGGAGTCTGCGGAACCGGTTCGTTACTATTTTACCGGAGATTTGGTGCGATGGACCGCAGGAGGCGCACTTTCCTACATCGGTCGTAAAGATAGTCAGGTTAAAATTCGTGGCTACCGAATTGAGCCGGGGGAGATAGAGCATCAAATTTCGGCAATTAAAGGCGTACAGCACTGCTGCGTTGTGCCATTTACGGCCTCTACAGGCAACAAAGACCTGATTTGCTATTTAGTTTGTGATGAAGGCTCTACCGATTCTTTCATAAGAACGGAGCTCAGTCGCAAACTTCCGGCTTACATGATACCCGCCAGATTTATCCGTTTGAAATCATTTAAAATGAATCAGAACGGGAAAATTGATAAGAACAAGCTGCCTTCACCCGAAAGCCTCAGCACGGGCCGAGAAAATAACGAGGGTTCAGCATCTCCCAAACATTCGAATCTGCCGTTGCGAAATGATGCACTAAAGCAGGCAATACTGCAGATATTCAGCGGTTCTACTCTGCAGGCCGACAAAGGATTTACTGAAAACGGTGGCGACTCCATTAAAGCCATACAGCTAACCAATTTGCTTAAAAACCGGGGAGTACTAATTCGGGCGGGTGATATTTACGAAGCAAAAAGCCTTCTCGGTTTAGATGAGCTAATTGAAAGACAAAAAGAAATCCAAAAAGCCGATGCAGATCTTGCTAAAACAAGAGACCTTGGCTCTGTGGAAATGAGCCCGGTTCAGCAATGGTTTTGGACGCAAGTAAACGATCCTGAAATTCGCAGAACATTCCGAATGGAAATGGTTCTTGAAACAACACATTTGCCAGAAGTCGCAGATATTCATAAAGTGCTAAATGAATTAACGCGAGCGCATAGTATTTTTCGTGTGTCAGTAAAAGCAGAGGCAGAACAGGGGCGGCTTTTTTATACCGACAAAGCCTCTTATCACTTGATACAAAAGGAAAGCACCTCGGCAGAGCAAACCCTAAAAATACTTAAAGCTGCATCAGCAGATTTTGCAGAAAACACGCAGCTCGATAAAGGGTCCTTAGCTCGTTTTTACTTCATCACAGAAAAGCACAACAGCAGATATATACTGGGAGTGCTGCTTCATCATATAATTTGTGATGCCACCACGCTAAGAATTTTACGCGATGACCTGAATGAACTCTGGCGTCAAATGGCCAACAGGGAAACTCCCCGATTACGTGTGCCTGAGCAGTCGCATGGCAATTATATACAGCTCATAAATACTATTTTGGCCTCAGACCAGGCATCTTCGATTCGAAATGCAAGAAAGGAGTTTGATAAGCAGCTGACGATAGAGAAAAGTACGGTTCAGATTTCTAATGATGCACCGGCATCAAAACATTTTATTGCAGATACAGAAACCACTGCGCTGTTAAAACGACGAGCAAAAGCCAATGGGGAAGATTTGGATAGCATCCTTTTGAGTGCTTTTGCAGATGCTGTGCGCGAGAGTACCGGGAAAGACCGGTTTACGATTGGCGTGGAGCGGCAGGGACGCAGGCTTCCTGATCCCGAAAAGCCGGGATTTGAGCACCATTTTAGCGGCACGGGCTGGTACACGGCCGAGATTCCGCTACTGGCAGACTTCACTAAGACCGATGCACACCAACATTTCGCAGAAGCTTGCCAAAATCTGAACAGTCCTGAACACGATTTAAGCAGTCTGGTTTATATGTCAGATCGTGGAAATAAAGCTGTAAAAGCATCTAATCCGTTTGCAGGCTTCAACTTTCTGGGCAACTTCGACACCACTGCAAACCAACGGGAATCAGCAAAAGATCACGGGGAATGGTCATTCTCAGAAGAGTTTGACGGTGCTATGGGCGCAAAATTTCCACATGTATGGCATGCCGTAGAATGCGCTGCTGTAGTACAAAACGGGCTATTGTCTATTAATTTGGAATGTCATTTTGGCGAAAACATAGACTACCGCAGACAGCTATGCGATTCGATGGCCGATCATTTGGCTAAATCATTGCGTGAAAAAGCGCAGCGTTTTGCCACAGAAAAAGAAAAACCTGCTATTGTGATGCTCCCCTTTGTAGCTTCTCAATCCGGACTTTTCTCTAACTTTGCGCAGTATCTTAAGTCATTTTCAGACGTGATTACGCCGGAATTACCGGGACACGGCCATCGCATAGAAGAAGCACCGGCAACAACTTTCGATGAGCTACTGCTTGATTTATTTTTACAGCTAAAACCTCTGCTGTCCGGACGCAAACAGTCAATTTGGTTTGGACACAGCATGGGGGCATTTATTGCGGCTGGGCTATTCCAAAAGTTTACCGATTCTACTACCGGCAAACCAAGCCTATTATCGCAATTACCAGAACCGGATTTGCTAATAATTTCTGATGTGGCGCCGCCCGGTGGATTCTCCATTCCTGATTTCAATCGGGCAAGCGAGGCAGAAAAGCAGCTATACTACCAGAAAATGGGCTACGATTTGCTCTTAAATGGCACAGACAGCAACACAGCAAAACACCTTGAGCGACTGATTTCATCTGATGTACAGCTATTGCAGACTTTTACCAAGCCGGCTCGTATCTACTTCGACCGTACGTTCCACTTTTTACATACCGAGGATACCGATCAGCAAACAGCAGAAAGCTGGAAACTGGGCTGGGAAAGAACGTTGGGGGGCAATGCTTTGGCAGGAAAAATGAAAGGCGGCCACATAAGCTGGCTTTACCAAAACGAAAGTCTTTCTAAGTTAGCAACGCAACTTTTTAACCAGCTAAAACAGGTAATTAAACAGAGAAGTGAAGAAAAAGCCGAACAACAGGCCATGCTTTCATCCTAAAACAGGAAAGCTGTAACGGGGAAAATTAACGAAATTTATATCCTTAACCGTATTTACTATTTTTAGACGGCATCAGGAATAAATCTAACCGGGTAAGAATAAATGTGACGCAGGAAATCAAATTCAAATCCACAAAATTAATTCAAACCATACTGTTAACAGATAAATGCTTAAAATTGCGTGAAGCAAGTTTGTAACTCAACAAAAGCTGTTTCGATAAAGGCTTACCATTTATGAAGTAAAATATAGCAATTATGAAAGCAAGCGGATACCAATTAAGCAACAGAGAACTTTCCAAGCTGGTAAAGAGAAGCAAATCATCTGAAGAGTTTAGAACATTGAAACTCCCCGATGGCTATAAGCTTACGCTTAACGGGAAAATACCGCCACTTTTAATGCGGGAAATGCTTGAAAAAGCAGGCATGAGATTTCCGTTTAAAACAATTGCTCATTTAAACATGCGGGGTGGGATCGGAAAAACAACGGCTACGGTAAGCCTCGGCGCCCGGGCCTCTCAATACGGTTTCAAAACATGCATCGTAGATCTCGATCCACAGGCTTCGGCCACCTATTCTCTTTGTCAGCCTTCAGATGATCAGCTGGTAACTGCAGATATTTGGGAAAGTGATGATCCGGTTCCTGATGAAGCTTTAATCAAACTTTCAGAAACGCTTGATTTACTGCCATCTTCTCTGGATAACAGCGTACTCGAGGATGAGTGGAATAATCCGGAAATACAAAAAACCGCAGTCGTTCGCCTTATCAATCGTCTAAAGCAACGCGGCTACGACCTTATTCTTTTTGATGCTCCCCCCTCTTTAAACTGTATCGTAATTTCTATTATAGCGGCTGTTCGCATCGTAGTAGTTCCGGTATGGAGCGATCCGTTTTCGCTACGCGGTCTCGGTCTGATATTTCAGGAAGCACAGCAAATATCCAGAGCATTTAAGCTGTCACCGCCGGATTTATTCGTTTTATATGCGAAATACGACGGCAGACTAAATATAACCCGGCAGGTATATCGGGAAATAGATGAAAAGTACCCGGGAAGGATGCTCAATACCATTATTCGTACTTCTACAGAATTCAGCAAAGCAGCAATGAACGGGAAATCTGTATTTAAGCGTGGTGTAAGCAACCCGGCAACGCAAGATTACGACGCCTACACCCGCGAGCTGCTAAAAATCCCAATCCCATCACCCTTTTGAAAGACACTATTATGAGTGACAAGAAAAAGCGAAGACGTTTGTACGAGTCAACGCCGGATGATTTACAGGAAGTCGACGGCATCAAACAGGATAACACGCCGGGTTCACAAAAGTATCTGGCCTACGAAATCGTGAAAAAGTATTCTTATGCCGCATCCGGAGTAAGCTTTATACCTATTCCATTCACCGATATTATCACCGTAAATACGGTACAATATCTGCTTGTGAGGCGGCTTTCAAAACATTATGATGTCGCTTTTAGCAAAGAACGGGTTAAAAGCATAGTCTCTGGTCTGCTCTCTGCTGTGGTAGGCGCTTCAATTTTGTACGGGCCGGTTACACGGGCTTTTACCGAATTAAGCGGACTTGGCTGGATTATGAGAAGCACCGTATCCTTATCCGTTTCGGGTATGATTACCTATGCCGTAGGAATGGTATTTGTTGAGCACTTTGAAAGCGGGGGCGATTTACTCAACTTCGACATAAAAAACGCAAAACCTGTCTTCGAAGAAATTTATGTAAACGGTAAAACAAACGGTTTTGTACCGCCAGTTGGTGCTTAAACCTAAATAATCGGTAGCATATTAAATTAATGCAGGTATTTCTATTTCCCTTTGCCGGAGCTAATCTTAACTCATACCGGACTATTACAGGGTATTTCCCAAAAAACTGGGAAATATACGCCCTTGAGCTGCCCGGCCGGGGTGCGAGATATCATGAGCCCCTACTCCGGAACATGGGAGAGGCCGTTCTTGACATTACGGCTCAATTCAGGCGAAAACGGAAATATTCTGAACCCTGGCTTGTATTGGCACATAGCATGGGGTGTACGCTATTCTTCGAAATGATGAAGAAACAATATGAATTTGGCATAACCGATTTGCCCGAACGCGCAGTATTAAGCGGCAGAGCAGCGCCAGGCACGGCTCATCATCCGGTTATTCGGCACCGGTTAACAGACGAGCATCTATTCGATAACTTATACGCTTTAGGCGGTCTTGCAGACGATGTATTTCATAGTCCCGAACTGCGCGCGCTGGCAGCTCCCGTACTAAAAGCAGATTTCGAGATGGTCGAAGTATTTGATGAAGAAGAATTCGGCACGAAGCCATACCTTAAAAATCCGTATCGTATGGCATTTCCTGTACACATTTTAAATGGAAGCTCCGATTCAATTAAAGGGCACCAAATAACTGAATGGGAGAAATTTTGCGGTAAAGAGATAACATTTACCGAGCTTGAAGGGAACCACTTTTTTATGTTCCGCCACGCCCAAATTATATCCGACACTTTAGCTAAGGCCACAGCCTGAAAAAATGAATTTTTTAGAACTCGTAAAAGTAGAATCAGAAAAAGTTACTAATAAGATTCTTATCTACGCAGGTATTTCCGGGGTTGCGAACGCGTCTATACTTGCCATTATCAACGGGGCGGCCGGCTCGGTTGAATACGGTGATCTTAATACACAGTATTTAATATTGTTTGTGATAGCGCTAAGTCTCAACATTTATACGCAGCGCTATCTGTTCGATTTTTCCAGCGATATAATTGAGCGGATTGTTCATAAAATACGAATCCGCCTTACCGAAAAGATTCGCAAAGCAGAGCTTGTGGACATAGATGAAATCGGGAAAGCGCAGATTTATAACCGAATGACACAGCAAACCACAGAGATTTCACAATCTTCAGGCGCAATTATTGCCGCTTTGCAGTCTGCCATTATGGTAACATTTGCCATCTTTTATTTGGCGAGTTTATCTATTTATGCCTTCGTTCTAACAATTGTAATTGTGGTAATTGGCCTTGGAATTTACCTGAACAAAGAAAAATTCATCGTTCAATTTATTCATCTTACAAACAAAAGTGAGGTTCGTCTTTTTCGGGCACTTTCTAATCTGCTTGATGGCTTTAAGGAAGTTAAGTTAAACAAAGATCGTAGCGACGACCTGGCGACTCATATTAACGGCATTGCCCTTGAGGTTAAAGAGTCCCGGATAAAAACAGACCAGCTTTATAACTGGAACTATATTTTTGCGCAGTCTTTCTTCTATGTACTTGTTGCCGTAATGGTTTTTGTTCTCCCCAAGTTTGTTGAGCACAATGCTGAAAACGTTACCGAAATTGCTGCTGTAATTTTATTCATTATTGGTCCGCTTTCGACCGTTGTATCGGGTTTCCCCGCTTACACGCGCGCCGATATTGCCGTTAAAGACGTTCATGATCTGGAAAAAAAGCTTGATAAGCTTAACGGCCGCCCCGATGATTATGACCCGGCACTTAGCAAAAACATGACCTCTTTCGACAAAATACGCATGGAGCAGGTTTCTTTTTCGTATTACGATACCTTTAAAGACTCACTGTTTAATATTGGCCCGATAAGTCTCGAAATACAGCGGGGAGAAACATTATTTATTGTGGGCGGTAATGGTAGTGGAAAATCTACCTTGCTTAAGCTGCTAACAGGATTGTACCGCCCCGAAAGCGGGCGAATTCGGGTAGGCAATAATACCGTAAAACAGGAATCTACCCAAGAGTACCGACAGCTTTTTTCTGCAATATTCTCAGACTTCCATCTCTTTGATCGTCTTTATGGAATAAGAAAATGGGAGCAGGAGCGGGTTGATGAACTTATTGCCCAAATGGGATTATCCGACAAAACATCCTTCAAAAACGGCGAGTTTACAAACCTGAATTTATCGACAGGTCAGCGTAAGCGAATTGCCATGATAATTTCATTACTTGAGAACCGTCCCGTTTGTATATTTGACGAATGGGCGGCAGATCAGGATCCTGAATTTAGAAAGTATTTTTACTACGAACTAATTCCTTCACTCAAACAGGCCGGCAAAACCCTGATTATCGTTTCTCATGACGACCAATATTTTAATACTGCCGACCGCATTATCAAACTCGAATACGGCAATGTAGTGCCGTTCGAATCTTAGAGGCAATCCCCCCCATGGATAAACTAAAATCATCTCCGCTTTTTGGCTTCTTTCTATTAATAGCAATTGGCTTTGCTATTTATATTATGATAACCCCCGATTCAACTGAAAGGATCATCAACTTTCGGGCCGTAGATTCATCATTATTGGATCGCTCCGATACCTTGCGGGTATTTACTTATCCAAATTATTTCAAGGATCCTCTTATTGCAGAATTTGCGCAAAAACATCGAACTGTGGTTAAGGTAGAATACTATTATTCTAATGAAGAACTCATCGACAGTCTTCTTGCAGGCAATATTTACGACTTAATTGTACCCACCGATTACGTTGTGCAGTTTCTGAGCCGCAACAATCTCATACAACGGATAGACAGGCAGAAGCTTTCTAATTTCCGGCTTATAGACGACCGGTTCCGAGAGCTTGATTACGACTATGCCAATCAGTTTTCAATACCATATTTCTGGGGGTCTGTGGGTATAGTATATAACCAGCAGTTTGTTATGGGGCTTCCTCTTAGCTGGAATGATTTCTTTGACCCTGAAAGATCCAGCTATCTCGGCCGAAGTCTTTCTATTCTGGATGATATGAGAATGACCATTGGGGTGTCGCTAATTTCGCTCGGATATGACCCAAACACTATTGTAGAAGAAGAAATTGCTGAAGCCACAGAGCGACTATACAATATTATACCGCAGCTGCGAATGATAGAAAGCGAAGAACTTGTAGCGCCACTTGTAAATGAACAAATTACCATGGGTCTTAACTGGAGCGGTAGCTCTGCAAAGGTGGCCCCGATGAATACCGACTTACGGTTTATTTTGCCATCCGAAGGTTCTATTTTCTTTGTTGATAACCTTTCTATTCCTTCTAATGCAATAAACCCGGATATGGCGCATAGATTTATCGACTTTTTCCTCGATCCCGTAATTGCTGCCCGGCTTACCAATAAAAACTTCTTTCCAAACCCTATTATAAATTCACGTAGGTACATAGATCGCAGAATTCTTAAGGGTCCGGCCTACAAAAATCCATTCCTCTCCAGAAATATTCATTCAATTCGTGATGTAGGAGAATTTGACATCTTATACCAGCAGTACTGGCAAGCCTTTCGTGACAGTGCTATGTCTGTTATAGAACAATTTGAAATTACAGAGCCGCAACAAAGCGAAAGAATACGCGTCTTTTAAACTTAATGGCAGACTACAATCAAATAGGTTTTAAGTAAAAAAAGCTTTCAGGAAAACCGGCTGCCAAAAGACCCGAAACGAACTCAAGCTTGGTAAAATGATCGTTTAACTGCAATAGCAGAACATGAGCTGTTATTAGAAATGCGGATTACAGACCAATAATAAATTTGCGATGGGATGAGATCAAGGGCTAAAAATGCAGGCTTCGGGCAACAGTTTAACAAATGATATAGAAAACCAAATTAGCCGAATTCCAACTCCAGGTGCCGGCGCCCCGGAGCGTTGTCGGTATTTATGCTATTCGGCCAGCAGTCGCGGCGTATCCGAGCCTGTGCCATCCAAAATAATCGGCAGGCCATCACGACCGCTTCCAATTACCACTACTTTGGCATTGTTCGACTCAGACAGCTTTAATGTAGCTTCGATTCCACGGAATCTCAGGTAGTTTTCTGTGATGCCTTCCGAAATAATATTCTGAAAATCACGAATACCCTCAGCTTCGATTCGCTTTCGCTCAGCCTCAAGAATTTCCGAATCAATCCGGAACTGATATCCCAACGCCACCTGCTCTTTTTCTAGCTTTTGCTCGATGGCATCAACGATTAATTCCGGTAGCTGTATACGGGTAATGAGCAGTTCATCCAGCTCAACAAATCTCTCACTTACTTCGAAAATTGCGTTTTGAACCGTATTCTGAATAATAAATTTTTGAGACGAATAAATGTCTTCCGGCAAATACTGACCAAAAATTTGCCGGATTACGGCTTCGACTTCCGGAAATACAACACGTTCTGCATAATCCGGGCCTACCTGCTGATGAAGGTCCGGAAGGTTGCCGTAAATCGGCCTGTATCGAATAGAGGCCGTAACCTGAATTTTAAGACCATTCGAACTCAGTACTTCTATCTCACGCTTTTGATGCTGAATACGCACATTGTATATAGCCATTTCGTCCCAGGGTAGGATGTAATGAATACCCTCCCCGTAAACTCTTTCGAGTACAGTTCCATTACCAAATCTTTTAAAAAGCACCCCGCCTTCTCCGGCATTAACAAAAATTACGATTCTGTCTGCAAAAAGGACAACCACAAACAGAAAAGCCAGCAGTGCAATTATGATGCCTTTTTTATTTGATCTTACATGATAATTAAACCAGCTTAGAGAGCCTGGCTTTAAGTCTTCAGGCGATGTTTGCTGATCTGACTCAGTCTTTATTTCAGACATGACAATGTTTAACGTAGTAGATAATTACAAGAAGATTATGTCCCGGCCACTTTTTACTCTTCTTCGATCATTAATCAAAAAAACAATTTACCAAGCCGGAGCGAGCTTTTATTTGGTCTTTATTGCAATGAATCTGAGTAAAACAATTTTCAAAAAGCCCTCTCTAAATAGAGCTTAGTTAAAAGTTTATTAACTGATTAATCCATTTGACATAAATGACTCGTGTATACATCTTATTCGTTATTTAAAATAAGCTAATATGGGTTTCACTTTTTGTAATCCCCGATACCTGAGACATATCAATACCGGATTAATCCTGTTGATTATTATAACAGAGAATTCATAAATCGATTTGTTTTACAGTAAACCAAAATTGGGTAATAGAAGCTTATGCGAGTATTACCGGGTTGTTCCTAAAAGGAATTATGTAAAAAAACGACATAGCCCGGTTTTTAAACTTAACTTCGGCTGTTTCACAAAAAAAACATCTAAGCGACCTTCTTTAAATATAAATGCCCGAATTAAAGCACAAAACTACTGAATAAGACATATTAAGTAAGACTTAATAAGAAGGCTTCTTTTATATACAATTGAATATAACATTAAACTTCTGAGGAACAAAGCATTAAAATGCTATACTTTTATTTTTTTGTATAGCACTTTGTGGGATTTTTATTATTTTGCATCACAAAGAAAAATAAGCAGTATTGTAACTTAGGCATAAAGGCAAATTTGACTCGCCGAACCTACACTTACACACTTTCGATGGTTAAAACCGACTACGGTATTCGCTGCTAAGTTACTGCTCAATTTATTTACTATAACATTACACGCAACCAACATTAACGGGGTCTTAATTACTTGAACCACGAACTTGTATACAACCGAATTCTATCTGAGACCGGGCTGGATCCCCGTGGCCCGAAAATGGGCAAAGACGATCTTAAGCTAATCGAGCAGCATTGCGGTACAGATTTCAACAAACTTTCTTGTTTGGTTAAGCGCAGGCTAAGTGGAGAGCCAATGGCTTATGTACTTGGCCGGCTTTATTTCGGAGATCTGGAATTACTGATAGATAAGCGCGTTTATATTACCGACCCCGAAGCAATTTGGCTGGTAAAGGAAATGGTTCGCCGGCTAACATCAGAAAAGGATTCAAAAGAAGTTCTCGAAGTTGGCACCGGCTGTGGAAGCCTTTGTTTAGCTGTTTATAAACAAGTAAACCGCCATAATTACACAGCAGTAGATATCGATATACAAGCACTTGATGTTGCCCGGGAAAATGCCCGGATACACCAAATGGATATTCAATTTTATGTAAGCGATTACTTTTTCGGATTACCAGAACACTATACGCCCGACATTATTTTTGCAGATCCGCCATGGGGCACAGAAGAATCTATTTACGACGACGATAGACCTGCAGATCATTACCTTGCCATGCCCGGCATATCGGTATGGCCTTTCAAATCGATAACGGGTATTCATGAGCAGATTATCGAACGAATACTGGAAAAAGGCTGGAATTGCGAACTATACATGAATTTTGGCATGCTCGGCTTAGACGAAATTAATAAAGCACTCGAAAAAGCCGCTAAAGTAGTTTTTCTGAATCCCGTTAAAAATGTAACCATAGCGCATATCCGGTTTGGGGGCTTTTGAGGTTTTCTAATAGTCGTGTATATCTGGATTAGCTCATATGATTATTTCCCAAAATTAGTTTGCATGAAATTTTTTAGGCGCTGATTCCGGCCGAATAAGAAAAAATTAGCACCGCCGCTGAAAGCTATTTTACGGGACTACTATTTTCTTATTTTAGGTATTGACTCTACTACGATGATTGCTTTTTATTTGCTTATAATTGAATACGAAACGCCGTTGGCCGAAAAAAGAGGTCTTTAAAAAATAATGCAGGGTTACAAAATATTGGAATTACGGTTTCAGCATCGTTTATACGCAATAGTTTACCTGAAAGAATTACAACAAAATATCGCACATTCGATTTCCGGACTGATAAACACATCACATCCAATCATAGCTCTATTTTCGAAACCCGCTATACCTTAGAAGAAATCTACTAACCACGATTTTCACCAAAATAAAGTCTGATTGAACTGGCAAAAAGTTTTTAAGATTTCAGAATCAGAGGTACCTAAAGTTATCTGGTTCACATTGCTGGGAGCCATTTTTAATGCCGGCCTCACCATAGGCATAACCGCCGGAGATACTTTTTTCCTTACCAATCTGGGAATTGAGAACCTCCCCTACATCTTCATCACTATGCCGGTGATAATGCTGATGTATGTTTCTTTTTTCAGCTACCTAATTGCTAAAATTGGGCTAAAAAAGCTCATCATTATTTCGGCAGCATTTGTAGGATTAACGGCCATCACATTTTTCCTGCTATTAAGCAGCAGACAAATGATGGATGCCACACAGCTGAGCGCACTTTTCTTCGGCATAAAAATCTTTACAACTGTAATCTATATCGCTTTTTACTCGCTGTACTGGAATTTTGCGGATCTGTATTTCGATATGACAGAAAGCAAAAGGCTGTACGCTTATCTTGCCTGCGGCTCTGCCGTGGGAGTTGTTATAGGGGGGTTACTCACCTCGTTTGGCGCAGTATACCTAGGGGTAAGCACTCTATTTCTTTTATGGGCGGCTACCTCCTTTTTATCGATACCAATAATCCGATATATAAGTGTCTCATTCAAAGAAATTGATGTTCAATCGGCAGAAAGTTCCGACAATTCTTCGGTAATTAAGCTACTGGGACAGCACTGGGGGTCTATAATTAAAAACCGTTATGTGCGCATAATTGCCTTTATGGTATTTTCGGTAGCCCTTCTGGCTAGTTTGGCCGAGTACCAGTACTACGATATTTTCTCCTCAAAATTCGATGAAGTTGCGCTCGCTGCCGAACTTGGTAAACTTTACGCCATTGTAAATGTTTTTAACCTCATTATTCTTCTTTTCGTTTTTAACCGGTTGGTACTACGCTTTGGGGTTACAAATACAGCTTTTATTCAGCCGGTAGCCTACATTATTGCGTTTTCTTTTTTGTTGCTTCAGTATAGCTACGAAACCGCTGTTTTTGCATTTTTTGTATATCAGGGACTGGCCCTTTCTGTAGATAACAACAACTACAACTTGCTGTACAGCGCATTCCCAAACGACAGCAGGGCGCAGCTTCGTACCATACTTGAAGGGCTTATCGAGCCTCTGGCAACGGCGGCAGGCGGTTTATTTCTGCTTTACTACGCGTCTAAAATACCGCCGGAAAGCATTTCTTTAATGGGTTTCAGGGTAGCATTGGTTCTTTTTATTTGCGCTCTTTTCCTCAAAAGAAACTATATGGCATCTATTGTAGTAAATTTAAAGACAGACTGGCTGGATTTCTCCAGACGTATTCCAGCAATTTTAAGCCTTGTTTCTGCAGATCAGATAAATACTATTGCGCAACGTAGTCGCGATGAAATACAGAAGGCTCTTTTTGCGCTCCGATTACTGCTTCATCTGCGTCCGGATCAGGCTTTGAAGCCGGCTCTGGCTTTAGTTGAGCGCTACGAACCCGAACTTGGATTCGATCATACTCAGGAAGCTATCAAAACACTTATACAAAATCTGATAGACGACAAGAATTACGACAACATTATACAACTGTTGCAATGGTTTGAACAGCAACGCGACCTTCGCAATACCGAAATAATGGAAATGATTGCCGCAAACCGGCTAGTACAGCCCGATCGCCTGAGGCTTATGCTAAACCAGCTGGAAGGCCGCGAAGCAGGCGTAGCACTCGCCGCTATGATTGTAAGTTGGGATCTTAGAGAAGTAGATCAGGCCGTATCACACTTGGATCAACTACTTAAGGGGGGCAAAGAAGATCAGCTTTTGGCCATCAGAATTTTAGGCTATGCCCGAAACCAGCAATATGCTCGTTACCTGCTACCTATGATATCTAGCTCAGACAGAGATATACGCAGTACTGCGCTCGTATCTATGCGAAATATTGTAAACCAGCAGTCTTATACTCTTGTCCAACCGGTTATTTCACTGCTTCCTTACTCCGATACACGGCAAAAGATAATATGCTTCGACATATTAAAGCGTATTAGCGATCCAATTTGCGTTACACCGATTCTGTCTCTAAGTAAAGTTTTCACTCCTTTCGAACGAAGAATGGCAGAGGACTTACTTGTAGATATGGGTAGTATGATAATGCCACTGCTGGTAAAAACCTGCACAGACACACGCGCGCATTACAAAGCACGCACACTTGCTGGAAGAGTACTTTTCCGGTTATCACCAGCACAGTTCGAACTTATTCTGTATGATGTAATTCAGCATGAAATCACCCTTACGTACCAGTTCCTGCATAACTACTATATTTTGCATCAATCGGGTAAATATGGAAGATTTATGCCGCTTATTCTTCGATTTTACAGAGATATTCGCGAAATTAAAATCAATTTTGTACTTGAACTGCTCACAACTGTAGGCCGGCTTCCCTCCTTCGAACTTATTGCCAATTCGCTACGCTCTGCAAACCCAAAAACACGTTCGTATGCACTCGAAGCATTGGAACAGGGCATGCCCAAAGAAGTATACGATTTACTGCTTCCGCTTACAGATAAAAGGGACATAATTGAGCTAATTAATAAAGAAGCTTTACCGGTAAAATCGAACTGTCATTCGCTGGATGAAGTGCTCTTTAGTGCCGCCAAGAGTGATTATGGTATCGAGAAAGCGGCGGGATTAGGGCTAATTCTGGAATATCAAACTACAGGATGCATAGAACTGCTTAGAGACAGCCTTCGTAACGATAAATCGAGTATTGTAAAAGAAGCTGTACATGATTATTTATTCAGACAGCCGGCCGCACGCTCTCTCGAAACCATATTTCAAAAAGAAAAAGAAGTAGCAGAGAACATACAAACCATATCTGATCACACTACAGAAGAGCCGACAGAGATGCTGCCTGCAGACGAAGATTGGTCGCAGTTGGCGCGACTGCTTTTTCTTTCGGATGCCCTTTGTTTCGATGAAGCCCGTATTGAAGAGCTGGAGTATCTGGCTGAGCGATCTTCGGTAGTCATTTTTAACGAATCCAGTTCTGTTTTTGAACAGGGAGACCCGGCAAATGCAGCCTACGTTGTAATTGATGGGCTTGTGCTCATACCGGAAATCACCTCAGATGGTAATGGTGAAGACTTTATTAATGAAAAATTCTGCGTACGTGGCGACTTTTTTGGAGATGATATTTTTAAAGGAGATTCCGCTACAAGAACCGCAACAGCAACTACAGAACAAGCGGTTTTATTAAAAATTGACCGCATCGATATGCTTAACTGCTGCCGTCTTTATCCCGATTTTACTATTAACCTTCTTCGCAAGGAGCTTTTATGAGCGGAGAGAAGTCTTATTACATTTCCCATATCATCAGGCTAATTTTTCTACCTGTTCTCCTCATTATTGTGGTTTTCAGCGGTTTTCAGGTTTACAACACGGTATACTCTATAATTATACACGGGTTCGATTCAAAACTTTCGGTGCTGGCAACAACAGCAGGTGCGTTTGTAAATCTGGAAGATCATCAGAAAATACATACGCGCCAACATATTTCCGGAATTTCAGTTGATCATAATGGCCGGCTATACGGTTTTAACCCAGAAACAGGTCTAAGCCGGATACATACCGATGGTTCTGCAAGTATTGATAACTACATAGCTCTGGCTGCCGACAATTCGGGATCTGTACCACAGGTTCGGGACTTTTCAATGTCCGAATCCATGATTTTTATACTGGATGATGGCTTCACAGGTCGCATTCACAAATATTCTATGGATGGAGACCATCTTGCGGATGCACAACTACCCGCCACCTATAATGTTGTTTCAATTGAATATCACCCCGACAAAGAAATCCTTCTCGCACTGGCAGAGACCGGGACAGTTCTGCTGCTAAGCCCCGAAACACTGCAGGTTCAAGACTCCTTCGAAACGGGTCTGATAGCAGAATATGCTTCGCTCACAGCTTTACCTGCCAAGGTATTTGGCGGCCACATTGGCATACTGAAAAAAGGTGAGCAATTTTTTATTGCAGACCCTCAGAAAGGTACAACTCTGGATTTTAAACTAGACTGTAGCACAGATTTATATGGTGCAGACTGCGAAAATATTAAAGGAATTGTTTACCATGCCGGAAATGATCAGTTTTTTGGCGTAAGTACGCAGCTGCTTTTATTTAACCGCGATGGACGTGCAGACCCCGATTTTTATGCACATCCCGGGTTTTATGATTTACATTCCGAGCTATATCTCAGCTACGTTGAACCAATGAGAAGTATACGGGAAAATCAGAATCTCACATATTTATACACCTTTGTTTTAAATCCAGACAAAACCATTTCTTACGTGCTGGATTCGAGCACAGACGAAAACTATACCCACATTGGCTATGTAGATAGCGAACTTTCCGAAGAGGATTACGAAGAAAGCCGTATTGTAATGCTTTCCGGCCGACCATATATCTCAGATATTATACCATGGGGACAATGGGGTCTCATTAAACTCGGGTTTGCCCCCATTTATGATGAAGAAGGCCTGTCAAGCGCAGTAATGGGAACCGATATAGATGTTTACGGTATAACGCAGGTCTCTCGTGAAGCATCAATTATCATGTATTTATTTAGCTTTGTTTTTTTGATAATAAGCGGTTACGTAAGCTGGCTCATTTCACGCAAATTAACCGAACCCCTTGAAAAGCTAAAAGAAGATGTTCTTCAAAATGCAGGTGGTCTCTTTGATCGTAAAATCGAGCGCCCGCAGTTGAGTGACCTTCATCCCCTTGCAGATTTATTTGCAGATGCCAGCGACAGCCTTAACGAAGAGATAAACGAAAAGCTGGTAAAGAAGCAAGACTTTGAGCTAAAAAGAAGGCTACACGATTTCATAATTCTGGCAAAACGCAATTTTCCGGACATCAAAACAAGCTCTGTAAACGCCATTTACGAGCAGCGCCCCGCTGATGGTCAGGGTCCGTTTGCGGCAATACATCACAAAGAATCCTCCCTTCTGTTAGCTTGGGAAATTCCGGCCGTAAAACAAGGATACAACAGTATAGTACGCCACAAAGAAATTGAATACACTCTAATGCAGTATCTGAATGGCTCAACCGAAAAAGATGAAAGCCTATCGGAAACTCTTGGGCTGGCCTACGGGCACATTCAGACACTTATGCTAAACTTTGTTTGTATCGACCTGCGCACGAGCGTAGTATTTACCGCTATTACAAATGCTACCACGCTACATACTGAGGGAATATCGTATCATGTACAGGTTCCTAAAAAAGCGCGCCCAATGATTGCAGTTAATGAAAATTCAGACAAACAGATTAGTATTTCATTTAGGAGCAAAGACAGTACGTCGGTTTTAAAACTTGAGTTTCAAAGCGAACCGGAGCTTGTATGATTACAAATAAGCCTTTTACTATAATTGAAAAAGCCTTTATCCTGAAGGATACGTCGCCATTCAATGTTCTGGAAGATCAGGAATTATTGAATATTGCCGATACCTGCCTTACACTGCGCTACAGCGAGGGAGATGCCGTTATTCCAGAAAGTGGAATGTTAAACTACCTTCTCATTCTGGCCGATGGTGTATTTGTACACCATCCGGAGCAGCCTTCTGTAATCGAAAACATAAAAGAAGGGGTTCCAACTCCGAAGAAACTAATAGGTGTAAATACTTTTTTAAACGACATTCCCATACAAAATCGCCTCTATGCCGGCCCCAACGGCATAAGCTGTCTCGGTATAACAAAAGGATATTTTTTTACGGCTATTTATGAATGTCCTAACCTTCTGGTCGAGCTCATGAAACTTCATAAATTAAAGCTGGAACACTTCAGCTAGTTAAGACTATGACACTTTTCCGCCAAAACTTATTTACTATAGTACCTTTGTTTCTGGTATTTGGCATTGTGTATGCCTATGTATCTTATGAGCTGCAGTTTAATGAATTCAGATGGTCGCTAGATCAGGAGGCAGCTGCACTGGGTCATACCACCTATGATTTTATAAACCACGAGCCCGAACGCTATTTCATAATTGGAGATGATGGCCGTACCGCTGTAAGCCCGCAGTTAGAAACAACCATCAATCGTATACTTAAACCCGGCAATATGCTGGAAGCCCAAATTACCGGCAGCAATAGCGGAAAAATTAAAAGCACTTCACCAGATTTCTTTTCCCGGTATCTCATTCCGGAAAACTCAGCTTTTCAGGAATTGCATTCATCCTATCGATTTTCGCTTGACCTAGATTCGGAACCGGCATTACTGCACATTATTACACTAATTCGATTTAACGACGAAGTAATCGAAATTCATTACGTTCGAAATGCAAGCGCCTATGCAGAAATTTACAGCGATATATGGAGCAGGCTTTGGTACGATATCTTCATATTTATATTTGCTGGTTTTCTTGTCGCAATGCTGGTACGATCTATTATAAGATTTCAACTCAAAAAACAGTACCGCCTCTTCCGCAGCTATATACATGAGAACAGAAAGCAATCTCTTTCAGAAAGCCTGATTCGTGAATTTAATGAGTTAGGATCTACCCTCGATGTGTTGGTAAACGTTCTTGATAAAAACATAAACTGGTATAAAAAAGACATTATAGAAAATGAGCAGGCTCGAACTTCGAAGCAGGCTGCCCTCATTTTCCGGCAAGAATCTGGTGCAGCCTTAACAAAACAAAATCTTGATTTCGGTAAAACGAGCATCAGTTATCAGCTTACTGGCGACAACCCATGTGCATATTTCGCACAAGCTATACGCAAAGACGATCAGCTATGGTTTCTGGCTGGTAAATCGTTATCTAAGGATGCGGTAGAAACGGCTCTGCATGCCGAAGCTATATTAACCATTGCTACCCGATTGGCATCAGACATAAAAGATCATCTCGGGCTTATTGCCAAGTTAGAAGAATTACAGCAAAAAGTTCACATCCCCTTCCGCTTCGATCTGTACGTTTTCGACAAGGAAAAAGGTCTTATCCACAACAGAACCGAAAATAAAGGAAAACAACCGTCGGGTTTTGTTACTATACCAAACAGTAACGGAGAGCAGCCGAAAGTAAGAGGTATTCTGCACAGCTATGGAAATGATATGGCCAAACAGCTCCATAGCTATCTGGTTTTGACAAAAACTCTAAAAGTAACAGAAGTAACAGACGATTTGGTATTACTGCTAAACAGCGATGATGAAGGCTTTGTAATCATATATGATGAACCTGCCGGAGAATTTGTATATGGGTAGAATTGCATCATATTGGTGGCAACGAGATAATCTGCAGTACAAGAAAAAAGAGCTGCATTGTAGCGGAAAAAACTTATCTGAACGAGTAGATCTCTTTGATTTACCCTGTTATCTGTACGATTTCGACAGAGTAAAAGAAAATATAAGCCGAATTACCCGTTTCGGCCAAATGGGACACACATCTTTTTATCTGCTATATGCCATGAAGGCAAACCGGTTTAATCCGTTGCTGAAAACAATCGCCTTAGACACGAGTTGCGGTATAGATGCATGCTCCCCTTCAGAATTAGAACTTGCTGTAGTTTGCGGCTTCACGCGGGATCGCATTAGCGTTACATCCACCGGAGTTAGCCATAAAGATTTCGAGGGTTATTCTCAGTTTAATGGAATTATGTTTAACTGCGACTCTATTTCTGCGCTAAAAAAGATAAAAGCCGGTCGTTATTTTAGCAATACCGGTTTGCGCTTAAATCCCGCAAGAGGCGTTGGCTACAACGATAATCCGCTGGTCCACTATTCGGGAAGCAAAGCCACAAAATTCGGTATTTATAAGGATCGTCTCGAAGAAGCCGCAGACTATGCCAAGAAAAGCGACATCGCAATTACCGGCCTGCATATGCATGCCGGGTCTGGTTTTTTGAATACCTCACTTGATGCGTACAGAGAAAATCTACGTTTTTTAAGGTCGGCCTGTAGTCTTTTTCCCAACATAGAGTATTTAAATATTGGCGGAGGACTTGGAATTCCACTAACCAAAACCGACGAGAAATTAGACCTGGAAATGTGGTCGAGAGTTGTAAGCGAAGAACTTGGAGACCTTCCATTTCGGATCTACGCAGAGCCCGGAGACCACATTGTAAAGGATGCGGGTATTTTACTGGCTCAGGTTGTTGAAGTCGAGGAGAAAGGTGGCACTACATTCGTTACCGTAAACGCAGGCTTTAATGTACACCCAGAACCAGCTTTCTACAAGCTACCGCTGGAGCCCGTTCCTGTTAGGCTAGATGACGAAAAGCTACCTCAAAAAAAGGTTACCATTGCCGGAAATATCAACGAAGCACTCGATATTTTTAATGAAGACCAGCAACTCGAAGTTAAGGAAGGAGAAATCATTGCTTTTCTTAATGCAGGCGCCTATGGTGCAAGCATGGCTTCGGCCCATTGTCTTCGTGGGAAAGCCAGCGAACTGCAGCTCTAAGAAAGTTTCAAAACAGACCCTTGGAATTAGCAGTTGATTTATTCGTTCGATTTCAACAATTTAGCCTTAAGACTGCAATTAAACCCGTTTCTGTAAACTTAAATTCGATTTTAACAAAACAGAAAGTTCACAAATGAAGTTAGGTGCTACAAGACGTAAAAAGACTTTTAAAATTGCTTCCCAATCTGTGTAATATTCACAGACTCATAAAGCAACAAAAAAGCCTAAGTGTGTTCGAATAGTTAGACTATAGACTACTATCAGGCTCACTACTCAACAAACATAAAAGAAAACTTCGCAAACCATACTTTTACCTTATTTCTTATACCTACACCAAAATTAATCTGCGATTTTTGGAATAAATACCAAGCTATTTTACGAATTACATTACAGACTCATCTTCGCCTCAACTACATCTTACGAAAATGATTACTACTACGAATAAAGCTAAAGAAAATCTGAAGGCCTGGGACAATCTTTACAAGAGCACTTCCCAAAGTGTATGGGGTGATGCTCCTGTTGGTTTTCTGAATGATTTTTTACCTGAACTGAACACCCATCTTAATCCGGCGTCCAAAATTCTTGATGCCGGAACCGGAGAAGGCAGAAACTTACCCTCAATTCTTAGAATGCAGGGTCTAATATATGCCGTAGACGGTTCTGAGTCTGCTCTCAACAAAATACCAGAGCCCGTCAAAAAAAAGGTTAAATGCATGGTAGCAATGCTGGATGCTATTCCACATGATTCTGACTATTTCGACCTGATTATTGGCATTGACATAATGGAAACTCTACCCAATATTACGGAAGTACTCAACGAATTCTGTCGTTTGCTTAAACCAGGGGGCCTTTTGCTGTGCAATATCCCAACCAAAGAAGACACCATTTGCGGTGTTGATATGCTGGAGGATGGAGAAAAGCCGGATGCCTTTTTATATCAAAATAAATATTTCTATAAATTTTACAGTGTTGAAGAAGCAGAGGCAATGCTTCTTACGAGTGGTTTCGAAATCGCCACCAGGAAAAAATGCCGCTGGGTAGAAGAGCCTCATCCTAATTTCAGGGCCGAAACACATGAGCATGTAAGTGAGGTTTATCTGGCGCGGAAAAAATAACGCAACAAAAACACATCCTTTTCCCTTAAGGCAAAACCAGATAAGATTATCTTGTTTTAAACCCACCGGGATGCATTTCATACATAATTCATACAAACAATAATATAGTGAGGGTAAAATGAATAACTGCTTACCAAAATGTGCCGCTTTGCTTTTGATCAGTATACTCATGTTTTCAGCACCCAAAAGTGCGGAAGCGCAGGTCGACTGGTACGCCGGATTTGATCTGACCAGCCAGTATGTTTGGAGAGGGATTCAATTTGATGACGGTGTAAATATACAGCCATATCTTATGATGAATTACGGAGGGCTTGAACTAGGTGCAATGGCATCAAAATCTACAAAAAACCCTTTTAATGAAATCAGCTTTTGGGCGCAATACACGCATTCGTTCTCAGGTTTTGATTTAAGCCTGTACGCCGGAGATTTTTATTACGAAGACGGTTCTGGTAACTTCTTCAATTTCAGGCCAGCAAAAGACGGCATGGTACGAGGAGCTCATTATATTGAAACCTACGCAAAAATAAGCCTCCAAAGTGTTCCGCTATCTGTACTGTATTCGGCAATCGTTTGGAACGATCCCGACACTAGTATGTATGCAGAGGTTTCTTACTACCAAAGTTTTTCGGATGATGTAACGGGAACATTTAGCCTGGGATTTGCATTAAATGAAAGTGAAACTTGGTACTTTACTCGTAAAGCAGGTCTCGTAAACGCCTCCTTTGGCTTAACCCGAAACGTTGCGGTTACAGATCAATTTTCATTCCCAATTAATGCTAAGGCTGTACTAAACCCTTATGCCGAAGCGTTTTATGTAGTACTTAAAGTTGGGTTTTAGACATTTAAACCAGATTTATCAATAGAATTTAATACATGAATTTTTCTAAAAAACTGAGCGCTGTTGGAGTTGCAACAGCGCTCTTTTTATGCCTTATTACAACTCTTGAGCCATTGTTTGCCCAAGATACTAATCGTGCACACTACTTTCCGTTACCTGAAAGATCTGGCGAAATTATTGAAAGTGAAGACCAGTCTTTTTATTTACAAGTTGTGGCAGAAGGGTTGGAAAACCCGTGGGGTGCTGCATTTTTACCTGATGGCACCATATTAATTACCGAAAGAGATACTGGTAAGATACGTATTATCAAAAATGGCGAGCTTCAATCGGGCAGCCTGAATGGTGTTCCTGAAGTAAATAACCGAAACCAGGGAGGATTGCTTGATATTGCCATTCACCCTGACTTTCAAAATAATCAGCTAGTCTATTTCGCTTATTCCAGGCCAGTATCTGGCAATAACACGACTACAGCACTCGCAAGAGCGCGGCTTAACGATATGAATCTTGAGGATAAAGAGATCATATTTGAAGGCGGACCCGAATCGAATCGCCCTTTTCACTACGGCAACCGCATTGTTTTTGATAATGATGGATACTTGTTTTTCGCGATTGGGGATCGTGGTGATATGAGTTTAGCTCAGGATTTGAGCAATCATGCAGGCAAAACATTCAGACTGTATGATGATGGGCGAATACCATCAGATAACCCGTTTACTGCACATTCTAATGCGCAGCCCGAGATTTTTTCTTTTGGGAATAGAAATATACAAGGAATGACAATGCACCCGGGCACCGGCGAAATCTGGTCTAACGAGCACGGTCCGCGTGGAGGGGATGAGATTAATATAATCCGGTCCGGAAATAATTATGGCTGGCCCAAAATTACTCATGGCGTTAATTATAACGGCAGCATAATTACACCCGATACCGCAGCACCCGGTATGGAACAGCCCTTTCACCATTGGACACCCTCTATTGCAGTTTCCGGCATGGCTATTATCTATAATAATGAGCATTACCCGAGATGGCACAATAGCGTTTTTAACGGTGCGTTGGCAGGTCAGCATTTAAACCGGGTAGTAATTAGCGGTGATACCCCCTCATTCGTTAAGGAAGAGCGCTTACTTTCCGGTATTGGAAGAATAAGAGAAGTGCTTGTAGCCCCCGATGGTTACCTTTATATTTTAGAAGAAAGCAACGGACGCCTGATCAGGATTCTTCCAGCTTCCTGACTCTTATACTAATAACTAATACAAACCCCTGCATAATCATAGTTTTAGCCGGTAGAAGTTAAACCGGCCAATCGCGAAACAAGGAAAATTCTTCAAAATGATGAATACATTAGGTAACAAAAAAAACGCACTCTTAATGATGTACCTTATGGCTATTTCTGGCATCTGGCTTACTGCCTGTGGCGGAGAAACTGAAGTTTCTGATCAGCCGGATATTGCTGATGCGGCGCCGGTTCATGAGGCAAGAGGATTTATTACCGCTATGGATCAGGAATTAAGCACTGTATCAATCGTACATGAGCAGATACCGGATGTAATGAATGCCATGAGAATGAGCCTTTTGGTTGAAGATTTCAGCAAACTTGACAGTTTTGCTGAAGGCGACATCATCTCATTTGAAATGTTTAGAAGAGGAAACTCCTGGTATGCCTCCGGTTTTGAAAAACTCCCGGATGATACCGAACTTGATTTGGAAGAAAGGCTTCTAAATATGCGTAGTAATTAGATATTGTAAAACCAACACAACCCTAAAACAAAAACGCCATAAGTCTGGTACTCATGGCGTTTTTTCTTTTATAATGACTATCAAAAGTAAAGTTCAAGCTCATCTTAAGTGGGGGGTAACAAAATAAAGAAGGCTTTTCAAAACCGGATATTAGCCCCTTCTTTGCACTACCTTTAACTATCTATAAATATATGGGTTTATCAAACTGTTTCTAAACCACAACAAGTAGTGTTTAAGACTTAAAATTTTTTACCAAGATTCCAAGAATAGCAAATAAGTAATCTTGCTAAGGCTTACCATAAAAATTTGAAACTAATTCCTAACCTAACCTAACCTAACCTAACCTAACCTAACCTGATCTGATCTGATCTGATCTGATTTGTAATTGAAAGGTTTACATATTACGTTGCACAGACAGGCGCTCTTCTATTCCTGCGGCCTCTAACATTAGGAAAAACAAATCTGTATTGCGGGTTATCGGCCCTATTGTCTCGCTTCCTGGCCCGGCGGCAGCCAACTCTACATAGTCTGCAGTGTGTACGCTTCCTGTAAATGCAACACTCGTATAGTTAGACATAAGGTCACCTAAAACATTCATCGGCCGCTCTTTCATAGCATAAGCGGCTCTAAATTCGCCTCTTAAAGCCTGTTGCATCATTCTGGCATGATCGCGCGTAAAATCCAGATTCGTTGCTGTACCAACCCTTTCCAGAATATCGCTCACAGAAGACCCATCGTTAAGATTTTGCATAATCCAGTTATTGGTATATCTAAACTCCTGTATACGATCAAAAAACGGTTCTGAATCATCGTATCTGGATCCTGCCGCATTTAGAGCAGGGTTTGCATTTCCGTGATCTGTGGTTATAATTATAAGTGTTTCATCGGGATGTCTTTCATAGAAATCCCACGCTGCATCAATTGCATTATCGAATTCGATCTGATCATAGATTAGACCGGGCGCATCCATTGAATGAGCCGCATGATCTACTCTGGCGCCTTCTATTTGTAGGATAAAGCCATCTCCCGAGGCATATAAGGTTTCAAGTGCGAATTCAGATAATTCTCGTAGGGTTGGTACTGAAGCACGAAGATTTTGGTCGTTATCGTGATCTAACTGATAGGGTAAATGTCTTTCGGTAAAAGTGCCTATACACCTTTTAAAACCATCCGGGTTTCCCAATTCCTGTTTTGTAGTAGACACATGATACCCCTTATCTTTAAATCCTTGGAGAATATTTTTCCCGTCTTCTCTGTAGTCTGGCTTAAAGTGCCTGTAACCTCCGCCAAGGATAAGATCAAATTCTCTATCGAGATATTGCTCTGCAATTCTATCCTGCTCCCAACGGCCGGGTACGTTTGCCGCAAAACCTGCAGGGGTTGCATGTGTAACTTCTGCACTGGTTACAAGGCCTGTTTTAAAGCCATTTCGGGCGAATATAGGCAGTACCGGCTCGAATTCGGTGCCATCTTCATCCATATTTACATTTCCATTATAAATTCTTTTACCACACCCCCACGAACTTGCTGCTGCCGCAGAATCAGGCACACTGGAATTGCCTGTAGTCATATCCATAAGGCCACGAACAAGTTTGCCTTGTTCATACAATGAGATCCATTTTGTGGGCTTACCAAGCTTCCTCCTGCTCATCAAATCTGCCATTTGGAGAGTTCCATGGCTCATTCCGTCGCTAACAAGGAAAATTACATATTTTGCCTTTCCTTTATAAGATGAAGCTGAGCCATTTCCAGAAAGGCTACATCCATTCGACAAGACTGAAAAACCAGCGAACGCGCTCGTAAGGGCACCCATTTTCAAAAATTGCCTGCGATCTAATGCTGGATTCGTTTTATTCTGGTTCATATAGATACGGGAATTTGCTATTGGTGTAGATCTACAATTAGAATTTATTTAATAAGAAGAAATTGGATAACTGCCTATTATACTGTTGTAATGCTTATTAAATAGCTCAATACACAATAATGATAATTTTAACTAATCAGCAGTCATTTCTTAGACATCAATACAAGCTCTGAACACAAGCTGTAGTTCATAGAAGCTTTACTTATTGCCGAATATACACTAACTGTGGTGTAAAAATATTATCAAAAAGTAAAGAAATTGGCTAAAGAGCACTCAAAACTGAGATATAGCCACTAGTATAAACTTTTATAGCCTGCTTCCTCGAGGAAAGCAGGCTATAAAAAAAATCTAAGAAGAGAACTTACTTCTTATTCCTTTGACGAATTTTATTGAGAGCGTATGCTCCGCCGGCCGCAGCAAGTATACCCAAACCACCATCAATAGGTACTTGTGGAGGATCAGTTGGCAGACCTGGAGGGCCTTGTGCCAAAGCTACTGTAGCGAATTCTGGCATCATTAACAGAATCAGAAGAACTGTAGCTGCTGCGATGATAGTATATACCTTATTCATTTTGCAGTATTTTGTTGTAAATGAAATATTATTATTCTCTATGTTATTCAAATCTGCCAGACTTAGCAAATTAAATCTTAAAATTGAAGAGTGTTCCCTTATGACACTCAAAGATAATAAAATACACAAGACTCGCGAACATTTTTTTAAAAAAAAGCACCAAAACATGATTTTTTTTTCGTTTCAGGTTTCGGTGCTCTCTTTAGTTAATTATGTTATCTAATCTGTAAAGCCGCCTTTAGTCATTTTTATTGGATCAAGAGCCTTATCAAGCTCTTCAGACGTCATATTTGTCATTTCCAATGCAACATCTTTAAGAGGCCGGTCTTCTGCAAATGCTTTCTTAGCAATCTTAGCTGCAAGATCATATCCAATAATAGGGTTAAGGGCTGTCACCAAAATTGGATTTCGGGAAACCATTTGCTTGATTACAGCTTCGCGAACGGTAATTCTGTTAACAGATAATTCTGCCCAGTTAACTGCTCCGTTTGCAAGAATACGAATTGATTGTAGCAAATTATGTGCTACAACCGGCAGCATCACATTAAGTTCAAAGTTTCCGTTTATTCCTGCAATTCCAATTGCTGCATCGTTACCGATTACCTGAGCACAAATCATGTTGGTAGACTCTTCGATCACCGGATTTACTTTTCCCGGCATTATAGACGAACCAGGTTGTAGTGCAGCAAGCTGAATTTCACCAATTCCACTATTGGGGCCAGAATTCATCCATCTAAGATCATTAGATATCTTGAGCATACCTATAGCTACCGTTTTTAGCTGCGCACTAAAATCTACAGGCGCATCTACCGTTGCCTGTGCTTCAAAATGATTTTCTGCTTCCCGAAACGCCAAACCTGTATAATCTGCTAGTAAAGCAGCGACCTTGGCTCCGAAATCAGCATGGGTATTAATGCCGGTACCAACAGCTGTACCCCCCTGGGGCAGCTCCAGCAGTCGTGGCAGAGCAGATTCAACTCTTTGTATACCTAAAGCAATCTGACGGGCATAGCCTCCAAATTCCTGCTCGATTGTTACAGGCATAGCATCCATAAGGTGTGTTCTGCCGGTCTTTACTACGTGTGCATATTCTTTACCTTTATTCATAAAGGCATCATGCAGGGTCTGCAAAGCAGGAATAAGCTTTTCTGTGGCTTCACAAGCTGCTGCAACCCGAATTGCTGTAGGAATTACATCATTCGAACTCTGGCCGAAATTAACATGATCGTTTGGATGCACTTTTTTTTCTTTATTCCCTTGCTCTGCAAGCAGCTGATTTGCGCGGGTTGCTATAACTTCATTGGTATTCATATTGGTGGATGTGCCCGATCCAGTCTGGAAAATATCCAACGGGAACTGTCCTTCGTGCCGGCCTTCGGCAATTTCATCACATGCCGTTTCGATAACATGCGCTAAATCGGCATCCAAAAGCCCGAGCTCTTTATTTGCCGATGCACAAGCTTTTTTGATTAATGCAACAGCACGAATAAATTCCGGCGAGAACCGTATGCCGCTTATATGAAAGTTTTCAACCGCCCGCTGGGTCTGTGCGGAATAAAGTGCGTTTGAGGGCACCTTAATTTCACCCATTGAATCTTTTTCAATACGATATGAAGTACTCATAAATAGTAAATTAGGGTTTATTTAATTGAAGGCTTTGCAAAACCACTCTTTTGCCCGCCTTCTTAATAATATTGACATTCTTAAGCTATTAGCGTAACCAGACTAAAATAATTAATTCGCCAGGTGTGCATAAAACCAGTTTCATTTGCGCAATTTTCATGCTGATTCACTCATTTCTATACCGAGTTGAGGCTATCTTTTCGGCTTAGTCTATTTCTGAACTACAACAGACACGGTTTATTTTCGAATTCCCATAGTTATTTTTCTCAATGTCTTGCATCGCAAGGATCAAAAAGCAATAAACCAATCTGTATAAATTGGCACATATTACAATTATTAGCCCCATCCGGCAGCTCGTTTCGCAACCTTATTAATTCTTAATTGAGCGTTTTAAATACGCTAAAGCTTAGTTTCATAAAATACTAAAAATATAACATAAGTATTCGATTTATGATGATGAAAGCATTTATCGCATCCGGTTTCTAATATTCTTCGACATTCAGATTTACGGTTTTTTCGAAAACATCTGTTTCATTTATACCCACCCGGGAAAACTAACTTTACCAGCCCGTACGCTTGCACCGGTTTCGGGGCATTCTACTGTTGCACCTATATATGATAGATATGCAAGCCATGCGAAAAGAAAAGATTCTTTAAAATCTGAGGGAATACCGGTTTTATCAAAATCTGAAATTCTGCAACCACTTAACTCACTCAGCCTTTTCATTATATAAGCGTTATGAAGCCCGCCTCCGCTAACAAGAATTTCTGATTCAGATTGAGTTTCTGGTTTTAATACGCTATCGATGGCCAGTGCAAGGCTTTTGGCAGTAAGCTCAGAGACTGTCGCAATTGCGTTTTCAGCCGAAGGATAGTTCGCTATGGAACAGCCCATTTTTTCTTCGAGCCAGTCCAGGTTAAAATATTCCGGACCAGTCGATTTTGGTAGATCTTTATAAAAATATGGATCCTTCAGACAATTTCGCAGAAGCACATTATCTACCCGACCAGAGAAGGCTAACCGGCCGCCATCATCGTACTTCATTCCTGGATAGTAGAGCCTCACAAGACTGTCTATTAGCGTATTGCCCGGGCCGGTATCGCCATTAGCACCATACCGGGGGTCAACAGCAGGTCTGCAAAAATGAATATTTGAAATTCCACCAATATTTATAAAAATTCGGTTCAAATGCTCATCAGCTAGCAAATATCTTTCCAAAACAGGAGCAAGCGGAGCTCCATCTCCTCCTGCGGCAATAAAAGACTTTCTAAAATCAGAAATCGTAATAACACCGCTGGCTTCAGCAATAACGGAACCATCACCAATTTGAAGCGAAACGGCGGAGCTATCCTCTGAATAATCTTTACCAAGGTGGAAAATGGTTTGTCCGTGCGACCCAATCAGGTTGGGCATTTCATCATCATTTAAACTTCTCTTGGTCAAATTTTTAATTGATTCTGCAATAAACAAACTAAACTCACGCTCATGTTTGAGTAAATCGGCATAATACTCCTGCTCTTGAAAAGCTCTTTGATGGAGCCATACAGATAGTTCCGCCGGCAGCGGAAACGTTTCTGTGGCGAGAATTTCAAACATAGGCGTCCTAATATTTGCACTATTCGCCATAAACCGAACCAGTATTACATCCAGACCATCTATTGATGTTCCAGACAAACAACCTGCGACAATAAGAGATTTATCCTTATTAAATATATGATCCATCAAAAATTTGCTTTAAAAACTGATAATAAACTACAAGAAGCTTTCGCAAAGCTCTTTAATTACACGTCTCATTTAAACGTACCTTTACGAAACCTCTTTATAAAATTCTTCCTAAATTAAACGTCTTAGATTCTATTAAGCTGTAATTAATTTAAAATGTAATTTTATGTGATTGTCTAAGTGCTGGACATACCAATAAAACATTAACCGAAGGCCATGCGAAACTATTCTTTTGCCCGTCTTCATTAAATCAAATAGTACTTTCTATGGAAACGGACGATACGGAACAAAATGAAGAAATGGAAAACAGCGTTGATGCAGCCCAAATAGCAGAAGATGTGGCCAGACTGCTTCAGGCACCAGAATTTTCTTTCACAGAAGATACAGCAAAAGGGAAGCTTTATATCCAAATAAAGCAACTTAGTAAATATCTCACCAAGACCAACTCCGAAGAGATATCAAATTACCTGGATTCTGTCGAATCGGAATATGAAGAGATCATTTTAATCTGATTTAAAACAAGACGCAGTAGACCTCTTTTCGGAAATTACCCTAAAAAAGCTTCATGCCGAAAAGCTGAAATACTCCTTAGAAAAACGAACTCTCTTCCCAGGCCCAACTGCGGTGAAAACCTCAAAAGAAGCTCATCTTTTACTAGATATGTAAAAAATGAGCTAAACTGATAAAGAGGATTAAAAGCGATGTTTTGATCTGTTTTTGAACAATCACTCTTTCCATTTAATCAAAAAGTTCTTATATTAAACAAGTGATTAAAACATGGTATCTAAACTATTATTAATTAAGCCATATTGAACATCACTTTAAACTTCTACTATTATTACTATCCAACGTATTTCTCGCTTAAACATTTCTATTAGTGAGGTAACCTTATGAACACTCAAATTATTTTCAAAAAGCCCTTAAGGCACCACGATTTTGACCGCTACCACAGTGGTTTGAACAATAAAATCCAGCTTATCTTGAGAAAATTTTTTAATAAATTATTTCGTATAAGCTACTGATTTTTTTATAAATCAGCACACAATCTCTTATGAAAAGTTAGTTAGATTAGATTAAATGAGACATTCCTAAGATATTTATTAGTTATGTTTGGGAGCCTCGGTCATGGAAATTGCCCGGGGCTTTTTTTTTGCGTTTCATGGTGATGAAAATTAGTTGTGAATGAATCAATCCTCAACTATCGCACGTAAATTACAGCTATTTAGTGGTTCGGAATTGTGGATTAGGGAATCTTTGAATACACCTATGGAAAACTTCAGAGATTTATACTTAAATGAAAGCATAAATCATCTCCTGCAAAATGGCTTACTCCATAAACTCTTAAAAAAACCAGAATTACAGATTTTTCTATATACCTGAGTTCGATTTAAATCGGGCTTAATTGGTTAGAGTAAAAGGGATCATATTAATAGATGGCTTTTTGGGGGAAAGTTTTTGGGAAAGAGCGTATAAGCGGCTAGTCTCGTCAACAGATTTGACAGAATATTTACTTGCGGGAGGTGTCGCGAATGTTCAACTTAGTAAACTGAGTACGATTCATAATCTGTATGCGATTTATTGCTAAATCGTAAAATATGGATCATGCCCAACGGCATTCTTATTATAGGAGGGGCATTTTGCATCCAGATTAAAATCCGAGCTTACAAAATCTGGGGTTGTGCTTCTACGGCACTGCTCGATTCAGTCTTATGCACACTCAAGAAGTATGGTACTTGAAAGTTTATTAAGAAGGTGATGTGTTACCTGTATTAACGTTAAAACCCTATTTACGATCTATGTACAACCATTTCCATATATAGTAAATCTGCCGGCTAAATGCAGTGCCGACAAGAACAGCCCATAGTTTTCATACCTCACTTCGACCAAATCTCTTGTGGGCCAATGATCTTAAATCAAACTCAGGTTAAATTGAAAAAATAAATCCACAGCAAAGCACAGCCTATCAATTCGCGGATTTTAGCTGAACCTACTCAGTTCAAAATGCGCCATCTGATCTCCTATGCAGGCGAATGAGAAAACAAAAGATGGAGTGCGTTGATGATTTGCCGGACAAGAGTTACCGAAGCTTGGCTCAAAAACAGACTAATAATATTAATAATCCGGTACAATGCGGCGACATATTCGTAATACGGGGTTGCAGGCAGTAGCCAAGCCTGCCTGGTTGCCCCTGTAAATGTGTGTATTAAACGTAGCCCGAGCCGGCATGCCCTTTAAATCTATAAACCTGATGGGGGCAACGATTCAAACGCATTTAAGTGATAAGCTCCTATGATCAACTCGCCCATACCAAAATTTCAGGCTACATAGCTTCAGTTTTTAAAACACTTCTTCAAATGCTTGAATTCGAACTGCGATTGTCACAAAAACCAAAAATAATATTGGAAATACATGCTACTCAGCGGTTTTGATAAACATTGTATTAATGAACAAATCCTGGTAAATACACGTTAATGAAATAGATTCTATAGTTTTTAGCCGTATTTTATAAGTCTTATATATTATAATTAATATTTCAATTCTATTTTAAACAGCTACTCTCTTCAAAAACAGCTTTTGTAATGTCTGCTTGAGTTTAATTTCAAATGAATACAAACACTAAATACTGGCATCCCAAACACTGTTAAGACATATTTTAAATAAGCATAAACGTAGATTATAAGCTGTTCACCAAAACATATTTATGAAAGTTCTCAAATTCTTTTCTGTATTTATTTTAGTAGCCGGACTCATATTAGGTAGCGTAATATATTTAAATTGGACCGCTTTTAAGCTTGTTTTCACTGATCCGGAAACTTTCTCTGAAGGGTCGGAATGGATCGAAAAGACATACTCCCTGGCCGGGTTAGTTGAATATATGGATGAGAATCATCAGCATGTTTCTGTTGTATCCTTAAACCTGGATATGCCTGAAGATAATCTTCTCTTTCAGGAGCATACTCCAAGGGTGATGGGTGCTATTTCAAATATTTTTCTCCTCATGGAAATGGAAAGACAGATTGATGCAGGTATTCTGGACGCAAACCTTACTATTGAAATCAGCGATATAGACGCATACCTGATGCCTGGCTGGTATGAGAATCAGCACAGAAATGCCATTAGATCGGTGGCAGGTCGCAACAGCAGCATTCCACTATCTGATCTGCCTCGCCTGCTTACGGAAAGCTATAGTCAGCCTGCATCCGACTTCGCATTTTTCCTGCTTGGACCAGAAAATGTGAACGAGCTGATTTACACCGCTGGAAACGGACTCATTGAGCCATGGTTTCCGGCATCCGGAATTCAGGCAACAATTAACATGCGGGAAGAGAACACCGATCGAAGAGATAAAGTAACAGCACTTCTGGAAATGACCACCGAAGAGCGATCAGGGCTGTTTAACGAGATGGCGACTCGTTACGCAACAGACCAGGAATATAGACAGCAGGTTCAGAACCGGGCAGAGCACATCAGGAATCGCCCATTCAGAGACGAAAGAGCCATCCACGGGCTATGGTCGAAAACAGATCCCAAGGCTTTTGCAATGGCTGTAACACCTGTATTTACAAGAGAATTTATATCAGAAGAAGCTAGTAACCGCATCATTAGTTTCATGAAATGGGCAGGGGAAGATCCTGTAGTAAGACAGCACACAACTGAATATGGCGCCTTATTTGGCTCCAGGCTCAGCTACATAACCGGACTTGATTTCGGTACTTCTGCCTACACAAATCATTCATTTGTCCAGGTAGTCTTTTTTGATGATCTACCGGTTTCATTTTTCCTGCATATGTCTAGCAACCACATGAATCAGGATTTACAGAGACGCCTTATTTACGATCCGGAAATGAGACGTTTAACCGACAATGCATCTCGTCAGGAACTACATTCATCGCCCTCTCCTGAATCTGCTGGTATCGACTAGCTTTAAGAAAGAAGCCTTTATTAGACCTTATTTACCCTCTTAACAATAATTTTTGGATCTACAAATGTCGCGGAAAGATCACAAATTAGTATCTTGTTACTAAAAGGCTTTGAAAAACTTCTATTTCGCTCGTATTCGACGCCGGAGCAAAAACCAGAGTATAAGCTGTCTTCACAAAAATTATACCTTTCATCCAAACAGAACACGAGCAAGCAGGCGGTTTTTCAAAGCTTTATCGTTTGGAATTGAATCGATATTATTCACATTTACTAAAAATATGGGGCATAAAAGAAGGAGATTAAGAATATGAGTTTTGACAAAAAACTAACGCCAAAGCCAGTTAAAAGCGTATCAGATTATGTGCAGGAGATTAAAAGCAATCTTTCTTACGTCACATCTGATAAAAACGTAAAGCGTTTACCCACAATCACAATCTCAAGGGAATTTGGTTGCGCTGGGTTTCCTCTAGCGCAGGCATTAATCAAGAAACTTTCGGCGAAAGATTTCCAATGGAAGATGTATTCGCATGATTTACTTGATGCTATAACCGAAGAGCATGATCTGGCTAAAGAAATTGAATCTACTGTTGGCGACAGTACTCGCAACAAATTACTTCAAGACTTGCAGGAGTTGCTTAACGTTGAAAATTCTGATTTCACCAGATACAAAAATCTGGCACAGAACGTACGCATTATTGGTGAAAGCGGCGGAGCTGTGATTGTTGGCTCTGGTGCTTCTATAATTGCAAGGAAAGAACTACGTTTTTTTAACGTGAGGCTTACAGGCAGCTTCGCATTTCGCACAAACCGCATAATGGATGAACTCGGTATTTCGCGATACGAGGCAGAAAAGCTTGTTACTGAACGAACCAGCCGCCGGCTAAAGTTTATACAAGAGTTTACCAGGCAGGACATTTCAAACCCAGCGCTATATCACCTTATTTTCAGAAATGACTTTTTCGAAGTCGACGTGATGGCCGACCTCATTATTGATGCCATGAAAAAAACCAGATTACTTTAAGCTAAATGAATAATAAAAGAAAGATCGCCCATTTCACATGGTTAATTCCACTGTTTCTGCTGGCTTTACTAGTGCAGCAGATATCCGTATTAAACGGAATTACAATAACCTATGACGAGGGCGAAACTGTTCAAGCTTTTATCACAGATTTCAGAATTAAGCAAATTGCTGCACAGACAAATGGCTATGTAGACCTTATGTTTTTCGATGCTTCCGGCGAGCAGGTTAGGGAAAGACTTAGCCTGCATGCTCAGCACGCTTCCAGGCTAATAGGTTCTAATGAGGTGGAAATCCGGTATTTACCAGGCACTACCTACGATATAGTTATTACGAAAACCTATGAATACCATAGAAATACGGTACTAATTAATTTGGCCGTTATACTATTTTCTATGGTAATTACAGTAGGTATTTCTATTTGGGCCAGCCGTTACGCCACAGGCAGGAACAATACCGGAGAAAGTTCACGGGGCGGTACTAATGTAGAATTCGAAATAATGAATAAGCCAGAAATAAAGCAGGTATAGTTAATTATGAGCATCGAATTTAGACCGGGTAGTCTCTATCTGATTCCAACTCCTTTGGGCAAAAATCAGCGAAATACATCTATCCCGGAATTCACAATAGCTACAACTCATAAGATTACTCATTTTGCTGTAGAAAGTGTTCAAAATGCAGCATCTTTTTTGCAGTGGATTAACCATCCCATACCTGATTTCAAGCTAACATTTTACCCGCTCACGAAACAGACTTCAGAAATTAAGCTTCAGGAGTATATCAACCTGCTTTTAAACGGAGATGATCTTGGCGTGCTTACAGATGCCGGGTGTCCCGGAGTTGCAGATCCTGGCTCCGACCTGGTACGTTTGGCTCATTCAGCGGGAATACCTGTAAAACCTTTAACAGGGCCTTCTTCTCCCCTCCTTGCCCTTATGGGCATGGGTTTGGGTGGCCAGCACTTTGCTTTTAACGGATACCTTCCGGTAAAGCCAACCGACCGTAAAAACAGACTTCTTGAACTGGAAAAACGTTCAGCCGATACCGGGATGACGGAACTGTTTATGGAGGCTCCGCACCGAAATGCAGATACTCTAAGAAACTGTACCGAAACACTGGCCAACGAGACACTTTTTGGAATTGCTGCAAATCTAACTACCGCTGGTGAACTTCTAATAATGCATCCCATATCTGATTGGAAACGAATGGTCAAGCCAGAAATCGAAAAAATTCCCGCCATTTTCGGACTTAAAGCCCATCAGAAACCAAAACCCAACCTTAAGAGAAAAGCTGTAAAGAAAAAGTTTGGCAAATAAAATAACAGTATGCTGTTATTCAAGTGAATTACACAGATTCAACGAATTATTCTAGATCTGAATCTATCTTTAATTTGATGAATTTTGATGTAGTTCCTTAGATCCACAGGCCTCAGTCTTTGGTCATTCAGCATACAGCAGATTTACACTCAGCACTACTCTATCTCCCATTCTCCTGCTACCCTCCCCCGGCTACATTTAGCGTAGCGACATCGACATCTATAACCCAAAAGAAAAAAAGCGGGTTACCTTTCACGATAACCCGCTTGTGTTCAAACTTTTCATCTACTAACTAACTAACTACTAACGATTTCTTTGCATGAGGCTACAAAGGTCTTTCCGGTGCCAGGCTCCAATGCTCTGGAGACCTCCACAATCCGGATACTAAGAGCTCCCTCATAAAGAAGACTTCTTTGGGAAGCTTATTATAAAGTTTACTAAAGAGCTCTTCATGCCCTAAAAGCTCTTCTTTCCAGACTTCGGTATCAATATCCATTACCTGATTGAACTGCTCTTCTGAGAAGTCCAAACCTCTCCAGTCTAAATCTTCGTATCTTGGCATCCAGCCAAGCGGGCTTTCAACAGCTGATGTCTTGCCTTTTACCCGCTCAACAATCCAGCGAAGTACGCGCATATTGTCGCCAAAACCAGGCCATGCGAATTTTCCTTTATCATCTTTACGGAACCAGTTTACACCAAAGATTCTCGGTGGGTTCGGTATTTCGCGGCCAAGCTGCAGCCAGTGGTTAATGTAATCGCCCATGTGATAGCCTGCAAAAGGTAGCTGTGCAAACGGGTCTCTGCGCACTTTGCCAAGCTGACCAAAAGCTGCCGCGGTCATTTCTGACCCCATAGTGGCCGCCATGTAAACTCCAAAATTCCAGTTAAAGGCCTGATATACTAGTGGGACAGCTGTGCTTCTGCGGCCGCCAAAAATAAAGGCGCTAATGGGCACTCCATTAGGATCTTCCCATGCCGGATCTATTGAAGGGCACTGTGCAGCCGGCGCTGTAAATCGGGCGTTAGGATGCGCAGCTGGTTTACCGCTTGCAGCATCATAAGGATTACCCTGCCAGTCGGTGAGGTTTTGGGGGGCTTCATCGGTTTTACCTTCCCACCATACTTCACCATCGTCGGTTATTCCACAATTCGTAAAAATAGTGTTCGATTTGATAGATTCCATTGCGTTGGGGTTTGTCTCGTAATTTGTCCCCGGTGCAACTCCAAAGAAACCAGCTTCTGGATTAATAGCGTAAAGCTTGCCATCATCACCCGGTTTAATCCATGCAATATCATCGCCTATGGTGGTTATTTTCCAACCTTCCATTTCTTTAGGAGGAATAAGCATCGCAAAATTCGTTTTCCCACAAGCACTTGGGAAAGCAGCAGCTACATATGTTTTGTCACCCTCCGGAGACTCAACGCCCAGAATTAGCATATGCTCTGCAAGCCAGCCATTATCTCTTGCCATAGTGGATGCAATTCGCAGGGCAAAGCATTTTTTACCAAGTAATGCATTTCCGCCATAACCAGAACCATAAGACTGTATCAGTTTCTCTTCGGGATAGTGTACAATATATTTAGTTTTGGGATTACAAGGCCATGGCACATCTTTTTGATCTGCTTCGAGTGGAGCACCAACAGAGTGCACACACTTAACGTAATCGCCGTTTTCTCCAAGAGTATCGATTACTGCTTTACCCATTCGCGTCATTAGGCGCATATTTACTACAACGTATTCAGAATCAGATAATTCAATACCTATCTCGGCGATATCCGATCCAATTGGTCCCATGCTAAACGGAATAACATACATGGTTCTGCCTTTCATGGCACCATCGTAGACATCCTTCATGGTTTCTTTCATTTTATCAGGGTCTTCCCAATTGTTAGTCGGCCCTGCATCATCTTTTCTTCTGCTACAGATGTATGTACGGTCTTCAACACGGGCAACATCACTTGGATCAGAAAAAGCTGCGTAGGATTTGGGATGCTTCTCCTCATTTAATTTTATAAAGGTGCCGCCTTCCACGAGGCGTGCTATCATTTTTTCATTTTCTTCTTCAGAGCCATCACACCAATAAACACTTTTGGGTTTTAATAATGCAGCCATTTCTTCTACCCAGGCTACCAATTCTTTGTGCTTTACTTCATTTGAGTAACTCATATATAAAACTCCGCGTTATGTAGGAAAATTGCGGTTAATAATTTCTTGTTACCAAGGTCTCTCAACAACAGTTTCAATATACAATAATGGACATCATAATTCAAATATTAATATTAGAATAATGGCTAAAGATTTAATCCTTTTTTAATACTTAAACAGCTTATTGGCTACTAAAGGTCTTATATCTGTTCTGATTAAGGCGTCTAAAAACAGTAGATTCCAATTTCTTTAGCAAACAGCATTAGCTTTGCCCTCCTCCCGGAAATAAATATTTGTAAGCTTTGCTTGACATTTATTGATGTTAAGAATACTTTACACATGACAAGCAAACTTGTCATCACTGAAATCATATTTAATATTTAGTCTATGAATGCTCTATTACCTGCTTATCTGAGAAAACCGGGATGGATTCTTTTTTCAAATTTCTCACTGTTTGGCATCATTATTTTGTTTTTTGATATTGAGCCGGCATGGCTTGATGTTAGTATGTTCGCGCTGGTAACCTCAGAAATTCTCGAGGGTGATATCTGGTTTACTTTTACACGAACAAATATAGTAACCGAAATTACGGCGACAGGTATTATTACAGGCGGGCTTTTACTGGCCTTTTCGCGCAGGGAAGTCGAAGATGAATACATTACCCGTATACGGCTGGAATGTCTTGTGTGGGCCGTATATGCGAATTACATTGTTCTGCTATTCGCTATTTGGTTTGTTTTCAGCAGTCCGTTTTTTATGGTAATGGTTATAAACATGTTTACGGTCTTACTCATTTTTATTATACGATTTGAGTGGGTAATGTTCCGAATCAGCAGAGAGGGCAATTATGAATAATCGCGTGAAAGCCGAACGAACCGCCCTCAATATGACCCAAACGGAGCTTGCCGATAAAATCAAGGTTAGCAGGCAAACTATTTACGCCATTGAAACACAAAAGTATATGCCATCTGTTGTGCTTGCTCTCAAAATAGCGGCTATTTTTGGGAAGACTGTACATGAGCTGTTCGAGCTGGATGAAAACGATTGGTAGATTATCTCTTTAAATCTGCTGGATTTATCTTTTCGATTTGCTGCTAAACCCCACGGCAAATCAAAGACCTTACCCGATTACAAAAAAACAAAAACCAGTTCGTTTAAAAAAATCTTAAAAGCAAGAAAGTCTCATCACATAATTATGATGAGACTTTCTCATTTATATTTCTTTCAACCAGCAAAAGCACGCTTATAAATAAACAAAACACGGCTCAAGCTGTCGCCTTAGGTTTCTGTACACTCGCCGGAAGAGCTATGCGGTCTCAAGTGCTAAAGATTCCTTCATAATCCTGTCCTGAATTTCTCGTGGCACCTGCACATAATCGGCAAATTTCCGGGTATGCGAGGCTCTGCCCTGCGTAAGAGATTTAAGCTGCGTGCTATACCGAACCAGTTCGGCAAGCGGAACTCTGGCCGTTACTTTTTGAAGACTTCCTTCCGAATCCATACCCACAATCTGGCCTCTTCTGCCGGATAAATCCGTCATAATTTCTCCCATATATTCTGCAGGCACAAATACATTTACTTCATATACAGGCTCAAGAAGTCTTGGTGAAGCATTCAAAAAACCTTGCTTAAAAGCCATTATTGCCGCAGTTTTAAATGCTGCCTCATTAGAATCTACCTGATGCATTGCACCATCGAAAACGCTTACACGTACATCGCGTGCCCTGCACCCAGACAGCGGACCATTTTCCATCTTATCCATTACACCTTTAAGTATGGCAGGCAGAAAACGATTATCAATAACCCCGCCTACGATGCAGTTAAGGAAAACCAGTTTACCACCCCATGGCAACTCGATCTCTTCCCTGCCTCTTACTGTAAATTCCTGAGGATCGGGCATCCCGTCTGTATATGGCTCAATAAAAAGGTGAACATCTGCAAACTGACCCGCGCCGCCCGACTGCTTTTTATGCCTGTAATTTGCGCGCACCGCTTTGGTAATGGTTTCCCTGTAAGGGATCTTTGGGTCTTCGAAAGAAACGCTTAGCTTATACTGGTTTTCTAAAATATATTTAACTTTCAATAGGTGCTCTTCACCCAGCCCACCAAGAATCATTTGCTTTAGCTCGGCATTTTGATCAACAGAAAGCGCCGGATCTTCTTTAATAAGCTGATGCAGCGCTACGCCGGCTTTATCATCTGCGCCTCCATCAACCTTAAGCGCAAGGCTAATATTGGGCTCGGGATATTTCACCCTGCGGAATGTTACGTTAAGTCCTTTTTCGCATAAGGTATCGTTTGAGGTGCAATCTTTTAACTTTACTCCCAAACCGATATCGCCAGCCCGAAGCTCTGGCACTTCTATTCTCTTACCGCAATGCGGAACATAAAGAGAACCAAGCCTCACGGTATTATTTGTACGGTCGTTGTAAAGATCTATACCCGGCCTTAAAACACCGCTTGTTACTTTAAAATAAACCATATCGCCAACATGATCTTCGCTGGAGTGCTTAAAAATAAAAAGCGATGGTGGTTTTTCGTCTGAAATCACAAATTCGGAGCCATCTTCGAGGGTAGAAGGAATTCCTACATCGGGAGACTGTATTGCCGCGTCTATGAAACCCATCACCCGGCCTGTACCCATATTTTTTTCGGCAGATACACAAAATAAAGGATGAAGTGAGTTGTTTCGCATCGATTTGCGGAAGCCTTCGATAAGCTCATCTTCGTCGAGTGTGCCTTTTTCGAAATATAAATCCATCAGCGATTCATCATTTTCGGCTACGGCTTCTACCAGCTCGTTGTGCAAAAGCTCGGCCCGGGCTCTCATCGAATCCGGAATGGGCAGTTTATCGGGCTTACCACCACTTTCAGGAAACTCATACATAGTCATTTTCATGACATCAATAATAGCATTAAACTCTTCGCCTTCGCTGTACGGAAACTGAATAACCACTACCGAATTACCGAAACGTTCTTTTGCGGATTCAACCGCATGGTTAAAATTCGAGTTGGGATGATCCAGCTTATTAACCACAATCATAGATGTAGTATTAAATTCGCGGGCGTAATTCCAGAGCAACTCCGTACCCACTTCAACCCCATGTTCGGCATCCAGAACAAAGATATTATTTCGTGAAATTCGTAATGGGGCGATTACTTCTCCAAGAAAATCCTGCGTACCCGGGGTATCCAGTAAATTTATTTTATGCCCTCTCCAGTCGAAATTGAGAACCGTTGTATGTACCGATTTCTTCTTTCCTTTTTCAAGAGGATGAAAGTCTGAGAGCGAAGTTCCGTCGTTTACCGAACCTCTGCGGTTTATAGAACCAGCCTCAAATGCCATGGTTTCTGCCAATGTGGTTTTACCCGAGCCAGAGTGCCCCAGTAAAACCACGTTCCTGATTCTTGATGTTGGATATGATTGTACCATAAAACCTCACTTTTCGCATATATGCGAGTTAAATTCATAATGGTGATATGTAATAATTGCGCGTAAAACCATGTTTCTCCGCTTTATTACCCCACCATTTAAATACGCAGAGTTTTCATGGCCTTATTCTTTCTTCAATCTTTTTCTTAAAGAAATACCGTTTATTTGAAGAGCGAATAAATCAAAATTCCGATCAGCAACAAATCTTATATTAACATTAGAATTAAGCCATTTTTCCATTCTTTGTCAAGCATTAGATCAGTGGGTTGCGGTTAATAATCCATAATTGATTATTTTTTCGAACGCATAAATTTCTGTACTATTCCATCCCACATTCGATTCGACTCTTTTAACACCTATCTATATTAATACAGCGTATGGAAGGCTTTTAAAAACCGATATTTGGCTTTATCCAACGGCAAATCATAAAATAAAACGCAAGCATAGCTAGTCTATTCGAGGATTTTATTTTTGATTTAAGACAGAAAATGGCCCATGCACGGTTTTACAAAGACTTCTTATATCTAAAGCTGTTCTCTCTTATGAAGCGTATTTTAATTATTCAAACCGGCGGTACAATTGCCATGGCAATCCGCGAAAAAACCGGCGGACAGGTTTCTGAAAGACAAAGCAATGGCCTTCAAAAAATTGCTCCGATTCTTTCTGAAATTGCACAAATTGAAAGCCGGGAGCTTTTTTTCAAAGATAGTTCAGACATACAGCCAGGCGACTGGGTGGCCATTGCCCGCTGCATCGAAGAAAATTACGGCCAATTCGACGGCTTTGTCGTTTTGCACGGAACCGATACAATGGCTTATACGGCATCTGCGCTTTCGTTCTGCCTTTATAATTTGAGTAAACCCGTAATTCTTACCGGTAGTCAGGTGCCGCTATCGGTAATTCGCAGTGATGCAGCCAGAAATCTGATTAATGCTGTGCAAATGGCGAGTCTTGCCTTTAACGAAGTCGCAGTTTGTTTTAGCGATAAAATCTTCCGTGGAAACAGAACTACCAAAATGAGCATAGGAGACTTTACGGCTTTTCAATCACCGAACTTTCCGCCTCTTGCAGAAATCGGCCTTGATATTAATATAAAGCATACGGTGAGCCCGGCCGTACAACCCTTACAATGCGAAGCCGTTTTTAGTGAAGATATTCTTGTGATGCGTTTATTCCCGGGGATGAAACCATCTGCCTATATTCCTATGCTGGATTCAGGGATACGAGCTGTAATTATCTCGGCCTATGGAAGCGGAAATTTCCCGATCACAGACTCATATAGCTTAATTCCATTTCTGGAAGCTTGCAATAAAAGAAATATTTTCATGGTGATGGCTTCTCAGGCCTTACACGACTCCGTTAATCTCGAAACCTATGCATCCGGTCGCATAGCCCGTGAGTTAGGCGTAATAAGCGCCCGGGACATGACAATGGAAGCTGCCATTACCAAAATGATGCACCTTCTTGCTCGCTATACCAATCCGTACGAAATAAGAGATCTTTACAATCGCTCGATTGCAGGAGAATGTGCACCATAGCAGCATTAATTACAATTGCGATTAAGAGTGTGAATATTATGGATTGCAATTTGAGGATTAAAAAATCTATTAATCTGTAACGTTTTCCAAAAATTCACAATTCATAATTCAACTAACGGTTTGCTTCATGCGGTCGGGAATAGCATTTTCATAAATTGAAAGCATCTCTGAAGTCTCAATTTTGATATCATCATCCACTTCGAGGCGCGTTCCACTTACTTTTCCAAGCAATATACAGCCTATGCTACCAATGGCAAGCGTTTTTGCCTTTATGGCATCGAGCTGCTCGGCAGTACAGCTCACCACAACTCCGCTCTGAGCCTCTGAGAAAAGGCATTCTTGTTTCGTAGTTTTCGAATATTCCATAAGCGCTTCTGTTGAAATAGTTGCGCCAAAGCCTGAAAAAATACACTTTTCGGCCAGACAGCTCAATAAACCGCCATCCGAAATATCGTGCGCCGAAGCAACAAGTCCGCTTCTTATTACATCAAGCAGGAATGTTTGAAATACAGCCTCATAGTTCAAATCGAATTCAGGAGCATCCCCTTCCGTAAGCCCCTGAACAGTCGCCAGATATTCCGATCCACCCAGTCCTTTTCTGGGAGCGCCGAGATACACAACTACATTCTCCGATTTTTTAAAGCCGGGGGTCATTAACTGTGTGGTGATGTCGTCGATAAGACCAAGCATGCCAATTGTTGGCGTTGGAAAAACAGCGCCCTTGGGGTTTTCGTTATAGAAGCTAACGTTTCCGCCGGTTACGGGGGTTTGTAACAAACGGCATGCATCACCCATACCGCCCACGGCTTCTTTAAAAACCCAGTAAACTTCAGGCTTGTAGGGATTTCCGAAATTGAGGCAGTTTGTTATAGCCAATGGTTTTGCACCAGAACAAACTACGTTTCGCGCAGCTTCTGCAACAGCAATCTGACCGCCTTTTCTGGGATTCAGATACACGTATCTTCCATTGCAATCAGTTTTAACAACAAGCGCTTTGTTTGTTCCTTTAATGCGAATAACGCCGGCATTTGAAGCACCCGGACCCACAGCCGTATTCGTTCTTACCATATGATCATACTGCTCATAAATCCATCGTTTAGAGGCAATATTCGGAGATTTCAACAGCTTGCGAAGCGCAGTCTCCGGAGACTTTTCGTCTGGAATGCGGCTTAAATCGAATGCATGTTTCTGGTCGATATAAGCTGGTTTTTTCACCTCTCTTTCGTACACCGGCGCTCCCCCACCAAGTACAAGGCTATCTGCCGGTATCGAAGCTTTCAGTTCGCCGTGCATCCAATACTCAACTTTTCCGGTATCGGTTACTTCACCAATAATTTCGCAGCTTACGTCCCATTTGTCAAAAACGGCCTGAATTTCTTGTTCTCTTCCTTTATGTGCCACAATGAGCATCCTTTCTTGACTTTCGGATAGAAGCATTTCATAGGCTGTCATTCCCGACTCCCGTTGCGGAGCATTATCCAAATTAATGCGCATGCCGGTCTTGCTTTTGGCAGACATCTCGGAAGAAGAGCAGCTGATTCCAGCAGCGCCCATATCCTGTATTCCTGCAATTGCTCCTGTTGCTATGGCTTCCAACGTTGCTTCGAGCAGCAGCTTCTCCATAAAAGGATCGCCAACCTGCACGCTTGGTCTTTTAGACTCGCTCTCCTCGCTAATTTCTTCGGATGCAAAGGTAGCGCCGTGAATCCCGTCGCGGCCCGTGCTTGCTCCAACAATAAGTACCGGGTTACCGGGACCAGGAGCGGCAGCCGAGGCCGTTTTGCCGGCTTCTACCAAGCCAACGCTCATGGCATTCACCAGCGGATTACCCTCATAACTTGGATCAAAAAAAACATCTCCGGCTACCGTAGGCACTCCGAATGAGTTGCCGTAATCCGAAATACCGTGCACAACTCCTTCCAGCAAAAAACGAACACGGGGATTTTCGAGCGAACCAAATCGCAGCGAATTAAGTGAAGCGACGGGTCGGGCACCCATCGTAAAAATATCGCGATGAATACCGCCTACGCCCGTAGCCGCTCCTTGATACGGCTCAACCGCAGATGGATGGTTATGGCTCTCTATTTTAAACGCACAGGCCATGCCATCACCAATATCTACCAGACCAGCATTTTCTTCCCCAGCGCCCACAAGAAGCTGCGGACCCGTATTAGGCAGTGTTTTTAGAATTTTGATGGAGTTTTTATAGGAGCAATGCTCACTCCACATCACCGAATAAACCCCAAGCTCCGTAAATGTAGGTACCCGGCCCAAATAGCCCTTTATTTTTTCGAATTCTTCTTCTGTGAGCCCGTGTTCGATGGCCAGCTGAGAGGTAACTACCGGTTCTTTCATGCGGGAAGACTTCATTTTTAAAATTGGATTTTTTGATGGAGATCGTGTTTTATAAATATCAGCAGACTAAATACAGTCTATAAATCAAATTTGATGCCTTAGAGCATTAGACTAATACCTTTTTGGGAAATCTTGGTCCGCAAAGTTTAAAAAATTATACAATAAGTTTGCGCTCAAGTTGCGAAAAAGTTGAAAACGTAATTTCAGGATAGTCGGGATTGTCGCTGAGCTGCTTGTTATGAGGTATATCATCTGGAATATACCAGGCGGTCTTCCAACCTGCAGAGGCGCCCCCCTTAATATCAGAATTAAAATTATCGCCCACATACAAGATTTTCGATGAGGGGGTTTCAGCAAGTTTTTCGGCATACTCGAAGATTTCCGGACTCGGCTTCAGGTAACCGACTTCTTCCGAAATAACAATTTGCTGCGTAAGTGCGTCGAGGCCAAAATGCAGTATTTTTTTGCGTTGTGTTTCTGCAAACCCATTGGTGATGAAACCAACCCGATATTCTCTGCATAATTGCATCAAACAATCACGTGCTCCGTCTATCCACTGCCAGTATCGTGCATACGCCTGAATATAACGGATAGAAATTTTATCCGGATGCTGCACATGTATTTTGAGTTCGGTAAGTGTATCTTTAAACCTGTGTTTTTCCAAATAGGGTCGGTCTATTTTGCCAATACTGTATCGGTGCCAGAGATCTGTATTTATACGTGCATAGGTTTTAGAAAATAAATCTAAGGGAGGAGCATCTCCATACACATTAAGGTATTGGGTATATACATAGCTTAATGCCTTGTCCTGTGCCGACTTATGATCTAGCAGGGTATCATCCAGATCGAAATAAATAAACGATGGTTTAAACAAAATGGAAATAATTAAAGAAAACCTGAAGCTTAAAACGAAATGTTGCTCTATTAGTAATAGTTACGGCAGATTTTTGGATGAATGAATTCCAAAATTGAAAGTCGTTTTACAACAAACATCAAGATAAGGAAGTATACGCAAATCGTGCAGTGGATAACTGCAAAAAGCTATGAATTTGTAGAATCATATCTTATTTTGGCGCGTCTAAACAAGCAAACATCATTTGTATTCTCTTTCTGATATGCAAATTGGGGTAATTTGTGAACTTTTTTGAAAATAAAGTGACCGAAACATCCTCTTAATTCATTGCAATTAGAAGCTATAGTTTTGAGACGACTCTGAGAAACCTTCTTTTCAGTACTGAATCACAACCAGATTATTAAAGAAACTGCGCAGATTTACTCTCAATGGGGTATTATTATTAGATCCGCACATAAAAATGGGTATTAAAATGGTTATAGTAAGCCTTAATGAAGGTATTTTTTCATAACAAATATGTTCTATGAGACCAGATCCAGTTCATAAAATAGATCCTAAAGCTATTCCCGCCTGGCGAATTACCGGAGGTTTTGGCTCCATGTTTTGGTGGTTTATGCCCGTAATTTATGGTTTCGTAGCTCTTGGCGGAGGTGCCGAACGCTGGCCAATTCTAATTCTTGCCGGTATAGTGGTTTTAAACACCATATTACAGGCAACGATTATTCCCGTAATAAGATGGAAAAGATGGAGCTACGAAATAGATAAACACGAAATATATCTCAAATACGGCATTTTTATTGTCAGAAGAACGCTTATTCCCGTTAACAGAATACAGCATGTAGACACCAGACAGGGCCCGATTCTGCGCTCGTTTGATCTCTCCTCAGTTACAATTACAACTGCTGCAACTACTCACGAAATTCCTGCCCTTAACGACGAGGTAGCTGATGAAGTCAGAAACCGAATATCCGAGCTCGCAAGAGCAGCCGACGAAGATGTCTGATCCAAGACGGCAGCATATTGTAGCTGCTGTTTCTAATTTTTTGAGAACGCTCAGGGATCTGCTATTTCCATTAATTTTAATTTTTTTGGTGGGCGGCCGGGAAGACGGCTTATTCAGCAATCCCTATTTTATGATTTTTTTCCTGGTTTTCCTTCTGATTTCGGGATTTATCCAGTGGGCTTACTATACCTATAGAGTTGAGAATGGAGAGCTGCGTATCGAATACGGTATTTTCGTAAAAAAACGATCTTACATTCCAAAACATCGCATACAGGTTATAGACATAAGTTCGGGTATTTTACAGCGTATGTTTGGTCTTGTGAGCCTGAATGTGCAAACCGCTGGTGGCAGCACACCGGGCGCTACTATAAATGCGCTTACAAAAGAAGACGCTCTTTGGATTAAGGAAACGCTAAGTAAAGATGAGAATCAGCCGGATGCAGAAGCGGCAGAAAACCTTTCAGCAGAAGAACCGGCTCCACTTTTCCGGCTTACCTGGGGCAGACTAATTCTTGCAGGCACTACATCGGGCAGTTTTGGCATTGCCCTCTCTATTGTGGGTACAATCTTTGCCCAAACCCAAACCGTAGTAAGCGATGATGTCGTAATTGATTACATAGAAACTTTTTTCAATTCCGGCACCATGTTTTTTATAAGCTTAGCCGTTTTTCTAATATTTATTTCGTGGGTTCTTTCTATCATAGGCACAGTATTATCCTACGCTAATTTTGAAGTTCATAAAAAACCTAAAGAACTGATTATTTCCCGCGGGCTATTTGAGAAAAAACAAATTACTATTCCCTATTCCCGTATTCAGGGGATTCGGCTTCAGGAAGGTATCATAAGGCAGCCACTTGGTTTTTGTACTCTTTACATAGATAGTGCGGGCTATGGCGAGCAAAGCGGGAAATCAACCACTTTATTTCCTCTTTTGCGAAAAGAAGAAGCTATGGATTATATACAAAATATAACTCCGGAATACCGTCGGGACATCGAGCTTTGCAAACCGCCGGCAAGAGCCCTTCGTCGCTATCTTATCCGCACAATGATTCCGGTTTCAATAATGATTGCTGCCTTTTACTGGCTTCTGCCATTCGGTTATTTTGCTTTGTTGCTGGCGCCTCCGGGTCTTTGGCTGGGTTATCTGAGGTATCGGGCTGCGGCTGCCGGTACCGACAGAGATACACTTACCATTACCTATCGTAATCTTGCAAAAACAACGGTTTGGATTAAAAGATACCGGATTCAGTCAATGAATGTTTGGGACAATTGGTTTCAGCGCAAGAAAGATCTTAAAAGTGCCACAGTAACCATCGCATCTTCTGATACAGGTGCCTCATTTTCCATCAGAGATATCGATAAAACCGAAGCAATTCAGTTTATTGGCTGGACAGAACCGGGTTTTATAAAAAACAGAATGCAAGCACTTCCGGGTGATGGCTCTGTTTACGAGATTGCAAGAAATAAAAGAATGGAAAACTCCGGAGAAGATGAACGTTCGAATCGCAACACCGCATCTGATATGCTGGATATTGGTGTTTAATAGAATCTGTCTGGGTCAACTCAACTCATTATTCGATAGCATAAAAGAAGTTAAAAATCTTTCATGCTTACTTCCGAACCATTAGGAAAGCGATCTGATGTAAGCACTACTTTAATGCAGGCCGCAACTTTTTCCGGGGAGTTAAGAGCACCTTTTTTATGGGCATCAATGAAACTTTGCACATATTTAAAGTTCTCCGGACTTTCCGCACGAATCTCATCCTGCATTTTGGTGTCTGTACGGCCCGGATTAAAACCGTAAACCCGAATTTGATCTCCTTTTTCTTCAAACAAACAGCGGGTGAACATATCAAGACCAGCTTTTGTACTACAATAGTGGCTCCAACCGTGATAAGGATTTTTTGCTGCTCCACTAGTGATATTTACAATACGTACAGAAATTTCTGTATCAGCTAAACCACTTAAAAGTGCATTTGTAAGCAGAATGGGCGCAACAAAGTTAACTTCGAGGTTCATTCTGTAGGCATCTGTTTTCAAACGCCCGATTTCGCCCATAGGTTGCAACATGCCCGCATTGTTAACCAGCATAAAAGACTGTGTACCGAAGACCTCAATATTCCTGAGAATTTCAGTAGCCAGCCCATCTATATTTTCGGTGTTAGATATATCGAACGGGTACACATGAACTTTAGAGCCTTTTTCCCTGCAAAATGCCGTGACAGTTTCGGGAATCTGTCTTGAGCTAAGGTGAAGAACGCATCCGTTACCAGCCATTTCTTCTGCCAATGCTTTACCTATTCCTCTTGATGCTCCGGTAATTACTACATGTGTCTTCATATCCAAAAATGATTTTTGTTTTAAGCCTGCAGGCAGTTATTTGCTTCTAAGAAGGCTTTGAAAAACCTTCTATTTTGTTCGTATTCGACGCCGGGGCAAAAGAGTGGTTTTGCAAAGCCTTCTCTAAGATTAATACAGGAAAAAGCAACCATCACTCTATATAAAGATTGTTGTTTTGCCGTATTTAAAAATTAAATAAAACGACTATTCGGTTTGGAACCACGAACATTAGGCGGGATGTAGTGAGACCTTTCTTTCGATCACACGAAATTCCTGAAATGGCTTGTCGGGCAGCGAAGTATGATGCTCCGTCATTCTTAGCGACCAGCTGAAACATTCTTCCATAAACGGCCATGGATCGAGCAAATATTGCTCTTCGCCACCTTCAACTAATTTACCCTTCGAAATGTGAAACGAATGTCCTTTCCACAAAGGCATGCTACCAAATGGGTTAGACCGATCGTGCCCCATACACATGATTAAGCTTATGTAATCCATAAGTAATACAAAATCGCTCATTTCGCTAATCTCTTCTTTGCTTAGCATTTCTAACTGAGCAATATTTTCATAGAAAGGAATCACTTTACTTTCGAGTTCACTTTCCAGCTTCTTCATGTGATTGATGCTTAGCTTCAGCGGGTCTTCTTCATTTGTTGAGTCGTCTTTTCCGGAAAGAGTAAGATTATGCCTTAATACAAGCAGCCCCAGCAGTGGATCGAGAGCGGCAGTTTGTTCGGCGCCGTTCATCCAGATTTCGCCGTGGTATTTTTTTGGCATGGAAAGAAAGTCGAACGGGTGCCCCGTATCCGGATTTATCGCAGGATTAGCCTCCCAGTCGAGCCAGCCCCAATCGTGCATCAAACAGGCGTTTTGCACATTTTTGAACAGTTTAGTACTGCCAAATTTCGAAATATTCCACGCGGCAGCTAACTCTCCGGTCATCAAGCTATGGTGTATTTGACTTATACACCAGGCTTTTTCTGATTTCTCATTTCGTATGATCATGCTTTGTCTTGAATTAATAAGATCCGGCTGCTATCAAAGCTTACATCGGATTGAAGCTGATACCTTTGTATATCTATTTTGTTATATAGTTTAAGCGCTTCAGCCTTGTCTGTAAAGACTTTAGGCATATGTTTTACCAAAAAGAAAAATTTCTAAAACAACTCTTTTGTTTGCCTTCCCGTTTTGTCTAATAATTTAATCAGTCCATTACTTTGCTCATATATAAAATTTATCTTCGGCCTTCTATCAAAAGGTTCTGTATTTATTAGCAGGGATTTAATGTAATTAAAACGGGCTATTTAATCCAATACTCCTTTACTGTAGTTTTGCTGAAGCATCTTATATACATCTACAGAGTAAAATGAATTGTGACCCATAAAGTTAAGCATGTACACCAGAAGGGTGATATTAAGCACATTCATTTCCTTTACGAATTTTGCCGGCTCGGGTCACAATGTTTTTACAAGCCCTGCTCCGGTTCTGGTGTCTGTTCTTGAATACGAAAAACATCTTGTATAAAATCTGCATAGGTGTTTGCATATTTAGGGCCCGTTGCGATATGGCCATCGTTATGCCCGCCCTGTAGTTCCAACCATCGGCCTCTTTCTCCTGCTGATTCATACAAAGTCCGGCCCATTTCATAAGGAATAAGGCGATCGGCAGCAGAATGTGCAACAAGTATAGGGCCTCCAAAAGCCTCTACAAATTCCAGAGTGGGTAAATTAATTCTTGCAAGCAGTCTTACCGGGAAAATCGGGTAGGTTTTTAGTGCAATATCGGGAATACTTGTAAATGTAGATTCTATCGCTAGCGCTGTAGCATTTCGGTTTAGAGCCATATGAGCTGCAACCGGTCCCCCCATCGACCTTCCAACAGGCAAAATTGTGTGCTCTGGAATTCCGAGTTCTTTTGTTACAAAGTCCCATGCAGCGAGTCCATCAGCCAGCACCTGCCTTTCACCTGTTCTGCCTTCACTTTGTCCGTAGCCCTGATAGTCGAAAATAAAAACATTTGCATCGATACTATGAAATTGTCGGATGATGGGAATTCTACCCGAAATATTTCCTGCATTACCGTGACAAAAAATAATAGTAGGATGTTTGTCATGAGATCCCGAAGCAGGAATAAACCAGCCATGTAGTTTTAGACCGTTTTCGGTTTCAAAAAAATGCTCGGTAAACTCCATACCTGCATCGAGCGGAGTCTGAACAATTTCTGATGAGGGCAAAAAAATCAGCTGATTTTGGAAAAAATATAAAAAAGCGCATGCGGCGAGGTACAAACCAACAGCTACGGCAAAAAATGTTGTTACAGAATTCATAGACCAGTTAATTGCAAAAATGACATCAAATTATAGTAGATGTTTAAAATAAAAAAGGCATACTAAAATGTATGCCTTTTTATTTCGGTAACGAACTTGTAGCTGCAAATAAAACTTTTCAAGAAGGCTTTGCAAAGTTATCTTCAATTTCTTCTTGTGAAGATAATGCACCCGCAAAACATCTCTTTAATTCTAAAATCTATAACGGATACCAAGACCGCTAGGCTCGAAGCTAACATAGGTGTCAGATAGAGATACTAAAACAGATAATTCAGCAAATGCTTCAAATTTGGGGCTTAATCTGTGCTCAAAACCAGCAATCGGCGCAACGGCATGGCGGTGATCCAGATTTGTGGCATCGGTATAAAGATACTGAACTCCCAAATAGGCTCTTGTATTTCGCTGAGGTGCCGTATAGCCCCTAAATCCCGCACGTACACCATAGTTATCGTCGTCCTGATCGAAATATCCGGCGTAGGTGCCACTAAAGCTCAAGCTAAAATGGTCTGTAACAAAAAAATCTAATCCCAGATAAGATCGATCTGCTACGAAAATCTGTACACCTACCGGGCCTGAAGGCGAAATTTCTGAGCTGAGTGCCCTCGATAATCTATTGCTACCTCTCTGGGCTTCTGCAATTTCTGCCGTTAGAAACAAAATTGCAGCGATTATCAGGAGTAAAGTGCGTAATGTTATTTTCATAAATATTTTTAGGATGAGTTATAAAGACTGGCCAACACGATGCAAAAAAAGAAACAGTCTTCTTTTGATTGTATAATGAAAATAAAAAAACGAGAATATATGCATTATGGTATGCAGGCAATATGCCGGAGAGTGAAAATCTTCTCTGTAAATTTATTTAGAATCGGATTCTCTCTGCTCCATCATCTCCAAATCAGGTCTTAGTTTTACGGCCACAACAAGATTTACAACTCCTCCAATACACACAATTACCCCAGTGATCTGAGAAATAATGCCGGAGAAGCTTGTATCTCCATAAGATGTAAAAAAGTTAATGAGCCCAACCAGAAAAACGATTATTCCAGTGGATAGAATTAGATAATATTTAAATTTCCGGGTCATATATTTAACCTCAAGTATAATTTATTTTTAATATTTATGATGAAGGTAAGCTATGCAATCTTGCAATCCCAAAAGGAGAAGATTCATTACAATTTAAAGGTAGCCAGCTTCTGCGATAATCCGCAAATCAATCCCGTATAATAGACTTTATTACTCCTAAAATGTGATTAAAAGCGTTAAATATTATTAGAATGCTGAAATTCCTTCTATTCTGTTCGAATCCAACGCCTGATCAAAAATAAAACCGAAGCTTACTTACTCTGATCGAGGTTTATATTTTTGAACAAAGAAAGAAGTTGGGTAAAAGATTGGTTTTGCAGAACCTTTTAAAAAAGCGGTGGTCTCAAAGCTTTATTTTAACATCAAGAAAACCTCTTAACGGTGTAAATTGCTATCGCTGAAACTGTTATTTTGACCTGTCATTGCAGCCTTATTGCAAAGCTCTATACTTTCTTACACTCGAATTAACTTAAACAGAAGCAAAAGTGGATTTTATTTATCAATTAAGCTACAATTGGTTTGTTGTTTTTTATGCCTCACTGGGCATCATTTTTTTTCTGAACGGCATTATCTGGTACCGCAATCCACAGCCATTCACAAATTACCTGGGCCAATGTGCCGAAAGTGGAGAAAAACCAGGTATGGTTTTAAAATTCATAAAATATTTATTCTTGTTTTCGGCTACCTCGCTTATTCTTTCTTTCTTTCCATTTCGGCTGATCGATTTCTTTTTTACGGTTTGGTGTCTGGCCATGATATTCATAATTGGCTCGATGCTGCTAAGATGGGAATCGCTAAAAGCAATTATTCTTAAAAATCCGCTATTAGTCGCCGCTCAAATAAAGCGGGGCGGCTTAATGATGCTTTCCATCTCTTTTGTGCTTTTTTTGTTAACCTGGTATAAGCTCAGCTCCGGCTCTATTTAGCACCTGCTTCCTAAGGCTATATAAGTAGTTTAATACTTCAGCTAAAATACGGCTGATCGCAATCTTCCCACCTAATCAAATGAAACGCAGACAAGAATAGATTTGGTTATCTATTGCAAATTTAAAGATGCAATAACTCACGATAATGAACAATATCGCCCGTTTTGCATTTTGTAACTGTTTAACAAACCCTTCATGCTTTCCTATAAGCTGGAAAAAAATCACGGTATTATTTTATCAAAGGCATCCCTTGGACTGGATGTTTCCGGACCTGTGGCATCGCATGTTTTTGTGAGTCACGCTCATGCCGACCACCTGCCCCGAGACCGAAAAATGAGCGTTATTGCAACTCCTGCAACAGCAGCTCTAATGCGACAGCGGGGGTTTAGAGGAGAAGTAATGGAGCTTCCATTTGGCGAAACCCTGGATTTAGAACGATGCAGCATCACCCTTTATCCCGCCGGACACATTCTTGGTTCTGCTATGGCTGGTATTGATACTGAAGAAGGCCATGTGCTCTACACCGGAGACTATAAAAACCCGCCGTCTCCCGCAACAGAAGGTTTTGATGTCCCCGAAACAACTAATTATTTCATAACAGAAGCCACGTTTCCACTGCCAATCTATAAATGGAAGCCGCACGAAGTTCTTTTCTCCGATATTTGTGCTTTTGCCGCCGATAGTATAAATGATGAAGCCATCCCAATTTTTCTCTGCTACAATCTGGGTAAAGCTCAGGAAGTGATGTACGCGCTGAAAGATTCGGGTTTAAGCGTGCAGATACATGGAGCGGGTTATGAGCTCTGCAAAATTTATGAATCTTTCGGAATCCCGCTCGGTACTTACGAAAAATACGATCGTGATACGCTTAAAACAGGTAAGGTACTCATCACTCCTTCTTCTTCTCTCGAGCAGCCAATGGTTCGAAATATTCGCCGCAAGCGAGTGGCTTATGTATCTGGCTGGGCGACTCATGAGGCTAGACGAACGCAGCTAACGGTAGACAAGCTGATTCCCCTGTCGGATCACATCGATTTTTTTGAGCTTATAAAACTCTGCCGAAAGTTAACTCCCGACATGGTTTACATTACGCATACGCCAAACCCTGCTGTAGTGGAACATTACCTCGCTAATGAGGGAATTGCCGCCATGCCCCTAAATCTGGAGGTACGGGATGACAGCTGAGAAAGATGAAACCAAAAACACCGATAATCTTGCCGATTCTTTAGGTAAGGAAAGCTTTCATCATTTTTGCATGGTTATTCAGCAGATTGCGGAAACACGTGGTTCGCTTGCAAAAGCCAGGTTGTTTGCATCCTACATTAAGACACTCAGCCATAATCGCAGCATACAGCTTGCGGCTCAGTTTGCCGGCGAAGGCGCTTTTTCTAACGTATCGGGCAGAAGGGTTTCTGCAGGACATCGAACTGTTGCCGTAGCTGCGGCATCCTTTTGTGAAATCGACTACGATTTGGTGTTCAAAGCCTGCCGAACCGCAACCGGAAGCGCATCGGAGACCATCGAAAAACTGATGGAGAATCTACCGGCAGCTATTTCCAAAAGAAAGCCCAGCCTGCGCTCTCTTGAAGAAGCCGAGCTCTTATTTAGCCATCTCGAAAAAGAGCGAACCAGAGACGGCAAGCATCAATTGCTGCAGCAAATCTGGTCTGAAATGACCTCCCTCGAAATAAAGTACTTCATCAGAATAATGGGGCAGGGCAGCCTGCGAATTGGTTTTGAAAGCAAAAGTATAATTAATGCCCTTGCTACTGCATTCGCAAAAGAGCCCGAAGAAGTTCGCTATGCCCACATGATAACCGGCAGTCTTGCCTCAACCGCGAAACTTTGCAAAGAAGATCGTCTCGAGGAAGCTCGATTTCAGCTTTTTCAGCCGATTGCGTTCATGCTTGCTTCTCCTATCGAAAGCCGCAGTATAGAAGACATCAGCGCCTATATTGCCGAAGAAAAATTCGACGGGATGCGGTGTCAGCTTCACGCTAATTCGCAAAATGTGAAGCTATTTTCGCGTGACTTAAACGACATCACGAACAGTTTTCCCGATTTAGCGGCTAATTACAAAACAAAGAACCTGCCTGATACCGTGCTTGATGGCGAAATTTGTGTCTTCAAAAGTGATAAAATCCAGCCTTTTCAATTGCTTCAAAAAAGAATGGGGCTCAAAAAGCCATCATCCGTAATAATCGCCAAACATCCTGTAATTTTTATCGCCTACGACCTGCTGTACTACTCGGGAAAAGCACTATTTGATCACACGCTACAGACACGCAGACAACATCTGCACAAGCTTGCTGAAAGCTTCAGTATTTCTGTGAGTAAACAGTTTCCTGTAGCTGATACTTCGGATGTTGAACGTCTTTTTGATCGCGCGCTCGCCTTTGGTAACGAGGGCTTAATGCTAAAGCACAAGCAGAGCACCTACGAGTACGGACAAAGACGAAAGTCATGGCTGAAAGTTAAAAAGCCCGGTGGCTCTCTTGATACCGTAATTATGTACGCGCATGCGGGAAGCGGAAAACGAGGCGGAACCTACTCCGATTTTACGCTGGGGATTTCGGTAAAAGCAGACGAACGCTACGAAGAAGAATTTATACCCATTGGCAAAGCATACGGCGGCTATACCGACGAAGAACTCAAAAAACTTAATCGCGCTATGAAGCCCTTAATTGTAGATCGCTTTGGCCCCACCTATTCGCTAAAACCCGGCATTGTAGTAGAAATCGAGTTCGACGATATACAGATAAATAAACGAACAAAAGCCGGTTACACGCTCCGTTTTCCGCGTTTTAAAGCCATTCGCTGGGATCTTTCACCCGCCGATGCAGATACGCTTAAAGACGTGGAACAGCTCTATAGCCAAAAACTGAACCGACAGATAGAATCTCAGCAAAGACATCAATCTTTCATCACATATTGAGCATTAGGTCGTATATTTGGCATCGGCATTACAGGGTTTGGAAATCGTCTTTTTTTAATTTGAGCCGCTTCCCAAATCACGAAAAGTAAAGCCGCACATCATTAAACCTAATTATTGAAGAAACTATGGCTGACAAAGAATCCGGAAGAATTATTAACATAGTGTACATCGGGCTGATTGTTCTCGCTCTTTTTATGCACATGAGCGTCTCCGGAGTTGATTTAGGAAAACTTGTGGTAGGAATTTTCACAAGTTTAGACGGCATACTTGTATTTATTACCAGCATTTTTTTCTGGCTGATTGATTTCATATTTCGAGTGCACACCATTTTTATGTTTGGCACTCTGCTCATGCTATGGTTTGTACTACTACCTATGCTTGTAAGATACCGGTTCATTAAAGTAAATGTTAACTTTTCCGTATCTCTCATTTGCACACTTTATATTTTTCTGTTGCTCAGAATTTATGGTGTTTTACCGGCTTGATGAAAATACGGCACGATAAAAATGAGAATGATGTTAGCACACAAATGCAACCAAACTACCACAATCTCCCTTATAAATGCCGTTTAGCTGGAAACTTGAGTCGATAGCTCCCCACGATTTCTATATCTCTCTGAATATTGACTCCTATTTCGATAAAGAGCACAATCCTGTAGAAATTGCAGATAAAGGCTTTATACGCCCCGTACCAGCCGGAGACCGGGATGTTATCGTTTGCGTGCAATTTAATGGCGATCCTGAAAAGCCGTTTTTTGAAATTTCTTGTGATGAACTTTTAACCGACGATGAAAAAGCTCAGGCGAATAAATCACTAAGCAGAATTTTAGGAACAGATCTTGATCTGAAACCTCTTTACAAGGCGGTTGAAAAAGATCCTGTTCTCTCCGATAAAATTCGTGAGAATTATGGCTTTAAACGAATGTCGCGGGCTAATTTTTATGAAGATGCCATCAACCGGATCATTATTGCGCAAATAAGCCATAAGCCAACAGCCAAAAAAATGGTTTACGGAGTGAGAGAGCAATACGGCAGCCGGCTCGAAAGTTCGTTTGGTGCCATCAGCGCTTGGCCCAGACCGTTTCAATTAATGAAAGCCGATCCACTGGAGTTAAAAAAACATGGCCTATCGCTTCGCAAAGGGGAGTATATCGTTGGTTTGGCCCATGAATTAGTCTCCGGAAATGTGAACATAAAAGAGCTGGAAGATATGTCTCCATTGGAGTTTTATGAAAAAGTTCTATCGGTAAGAGGCATTGGCCCAACAACAGCTCAGGATTTAATGATGATGCGAAACAGACCCGACGCTTCATTTCCATCTAACCATCAAAAAGGTGAAGAGAAAGGTCTTCGTAGATGGATATCGTATTCTTACGGTGAGAACCCAGACACGATTTCCGAAAAAAAGTTTAGTGAAAAAATATGCAGCTGGAAGGGGTACGAGGCCATGGCGCTTGAATATCTGTACCTTGATTGGGTTCTATCTGAAAAAAAGAAAGCGCAAAAAAAATAACCTTTTAAAACACTTTCTAATCCTTTGTATTTTAGCAGCAATTCATAATTAGAATGAGCTTTACTACTATTAATTTAACCCATAAAAAGCAGGTTATTAGGATTGATTGATCTGCCTCAAGCACATTCTAAAACAATCACCTGCATTCTATAAACTGTAAATTACAGCAGTATTTTTCAAGAATATATACTTTCAATTATTAACTGTACCCGCAAATCCTGTCATTATGCCAAACAAAGAGTTTGACGAAAAGGTAACAATTAACGCCTTTAAAGACCTCAGTGCTGCTAAAGCGGTCGTTTATATTATGATCGCGAGCGGTCTTGTGCTCATTTTTTTATTTTGGTTACTTTACTTCAGAGATGGAGCCGAGGTAATTCCGGCCTGGGTTTTCAACCTGCCGGCTGTAAATGCTTTTTTTAACAGTGTGGCAACCATTTTTCTCATTTTGGGCTTTTTGGAAATCAAGAAAAGAAATTTCGAAAGGCACATGCAGTATAATTTGTCGGCATTTGTTGCCTCTGCAGTATTTCTTATTTCGTATGTTTTGTACCACAACTTTGTTGGTCATACCCCATTTCCGGGCGAAGGCTGGATTCGACCCGTCTACTTTACCATATTAATTAGCCACATTATATTATCGGTAGTTGTAGTACCGTTAATTCTGTCAAGCTTTTTCTTTGCCTTCGCCGGCAAATTTAGCATACACCGCAAGATTTCCAAATTCACATTCCCTATCTGGATTTACGTATCGATAACCGGTGTAATTATTTTTTTCGTACTGCGTCAGTATGTATAGAATTTTTGTTAAGGCACAATTTCTAAACTCACTTCACTATTTCCTGAAAGACAAAAGATTAAGTATTCAAGGTCAATTTTGAACGTTTTGTAAACGGCATTATTCACCAAGAAATATGGGTTTAGACAGGGCGTCTGAGAAATAGTGACGGAAACCTTACTGATTATATTGAGCAAAACCTTTCACAGATATGGCAGTACAAAGGTAAATTTTGCTGAGTAAAATAGAACTTTATACTTTATCTGATCATCTCTAACTAATGGATGAAGCGATGTAGTCAATCAATCCATCGTTATTTGTGAATAATTCAGGATATAAATTACATGCACAAAAAAAGGCTGACTTCTTTATAGAAATCAGCCTTTTTTATTATAAACCTAAAAGCTTTTATGAGTTAACAGGTTACTAACAAACAAGAGCGAGCAAGCCGGCAAAATAAAGATAGAGCTATTCAAATGGCTTTATCTCTCTCTGATGCCCATTTTTTGCTTAACTCTTCTGGTAACATCATAATTTTGCATCATTTCTTCGGAGGCATAAAGAACAACCATATCGCCATTATTCACCATACGGTTTATAACATAGGCTAATCCCATTTCCTGAGCCACTTCATTAATAGAATCGAGAATTCTCTGACGAAGCGGTGCAATCAGGTTTTCCTGACGTTGCATTAACTCCTGCTGGTATTCCTGCTGGAACTGCTGCAGTCTAAGCGCCTTCTGAGAAAGCCTTTCCTGCTCTGCCTGTCGCGCTGATTCTGATATTACAGCTACTTTCTGCTCAAATTCTTCTCTGGCACGCACAAACTCGGATTCAAGTTGGGCAAATTCACGTCTTTTACGATTCGTGAAACCATCGAGCTGATCGGAAATTGTAGTTAGCTCCGGCATTTGCATAAGAATCTCACCGGCATCAACTATACCAATTCTTAATTCTTGAGCCGAAGACTGAGAGGGAGCAGCAAACATAATTAAAGATGCAGCTGCAAAAAATAATACAGTCTTAGTAAAAACGTATTTCATGAGATATGTCAATTTGGTTATGGATTCATACGCGCAATTACATCGTCGGTGATGTTAATTGCATTAGGATTCGTTTTGATAATAAAGAACATGGGTTCTGCATTACTGGTCTCGGACTGAAACACGTAATCTAGGTTTTTTTGTCGCGCAATAGTTGCGATTGCTTCGTTTATTCTTTCTACAACCGGTCCCAAAAGCTCGGCTCTTTTTTGTTCGAATACCATACCGAACTCCTGCTGCATAAACTCAAGTTCTTCTGCCATTTCTCTTAGGCGCATTTCTTCCTGTCTGATTTGGCTTTCACTAAGCTGCGCACGACTATCCTGGTACAAAAACAACTCTTCACTATAACGCTCATACAGGTTCTCATAATCGTTTTCCCATTCATTAAAAAAACGTTCAAGTTCACGCTCTATTCTATCGCGTTCGGGTATTGAGTCGAGTATAAGCTGAGGTTCGGCAAAGCCAATACGTTGTTGTGCCAATAGCTGACCTGCGCCAATTAGGATCAGAAATACAGCTAATATCAGTTTTTTCATAAATGATTTCTTTATTGTAGTTATACGGCTTAAACGAGCTAAAATAAGGGCTCATTAATCAGCCGGTAAATATAACGATATCCGGCGAACTTTATGGTAGAGCTACGAAGAACTTTTATGGTAAAGCATCGCTTTCTACCTGTATGCCAAGCTCCAGCAATACATTTACGCTGATGTTCCATTGCCGGCGAGCGTAAAAGAACACAAAGTCGCCACTACGGTCAAAAACAAAGTCGTAACCGTCGCGTTCTGCTACTTTATTTGTAGCTTCAACAATCTGTCGTTGTATGGGCCTGAGTAATTCCCGCTGTTGCCTGAAATAATCTCCATCGGGACCAAAGCGACTATTAATGAAACGTTCTCTTTCCCTAACTTTATTGTCTATCTCCTGCTGTCTTTCCCTTCTTACCTCCGGTGTAAAAAGAATTTCACGGGCTTCAAATTCTTGTCTCAGGCTTTCTATCTCGCGTTCCATCTCGGTTATTTCATCCCTCCACTGCTGAGAAAGTTGCCTTAAACGCTGTTCTACGCCTTCATATTCAGGTATTTTACTAAAAATAAAATCTGTGTCGATATACGCTAATCTTTGATTTTGAGCATTTAAAAGCGCAGGAAAACCAACTAGAAAAACCAGCAATAAAAATTGCCCTGCATAAATAATGCAGTTTTTACCAGTTCTGAATTTGGTTTTCATGAGCTTTAATTTTATTTAAGATCAAAAATTGTGCGCCGATATTAAAACAGAACTCCAATTACCCGGGTCAATATGTTGTAATATTATAATTCTACGGCTTTTATGAACTAAATAATCACACTTATTAATGGGCTGGTAAATATAACGATCCGTCGATCTTTATGGTACAACTATGGAGAACATTTATGGCAAAACATCTTCTTCTACCTGTATCCCTAGCTCTAACAATACATCTACGCTAAGGTTCCATTGCCTGCGTGTATAAAAAAACACATAATCACCGCTTCGGTCGAATACAAAATCGTAACCATCTCGTTCTGCTATTTTCTTCATAGCTTCATCTATTTGTTGGTGTAATGGACGAAGTAACTCCTGCTGTTGCCTGAAATATTCTCCATCGGGACCAAAGCGACTATTTATGAAACGTTCTCTTTCACGTAGTTTATTATCTATTTCCTGCTGCCTTTCCCGGCGCACTTCCGGAGTAAATAAAATTTCACGGGCTTCAAATTCTTGCCGAAGAGTTTCAATTTCGCCTTCCATTTCGGTTATTTCCTCCCTCCACTTCTGAGCAAGTTCTCTTAACCGCTTTTCTACGTCCTCATACTCAGGTATTTTGCTAAGAATAAAATCTGAGTCGATGTACCCAACTCTCTGGTTTTGAGCATTCAATAGCGAAGGAAAACCGATTAGTAAGGCCAGTAAAAAGAACTGTGCCACAATAAAAATGTGGCGACTGCCTGTTCTGAATTTGGTTTTCATGAGCTTCAATTTTTATTTAAGATCAAAATGGAGCGCCGATATTAAACAGAAACTCCCACTGACCCGGGCGGACCGGAGTGTTCGGGATACCATCAAGTCTATAGCCGTAGCTAAGGTCTATAAGACCTAAAATCGGCAGAAATACTCTGGCGCCAAGGCCAACAGATCTTTTCACATCGAAAGGATCAAATTCGTAAAAATCTCTGTATGAATTTCCAGCTTCAAAAAACAGATACGGAATAAGCTGTATCTGATCTGAGCTAACGGCCGGGTACCTTATTTCAGCGGCATACTTACTGTAAATAGTTCCGCCGATGGCCTCATTTCCTATATATGGAGAAATAGAACCGTTTCGCCCACCCGGAAACCCTCTAAGATCAATATTGTTCTGGAAGAATGTTTGCTGCTGCTGAAGTTGAGTTCCTCCCAAATAGAAACGCTGATATTGGCTACGATTATTGTCGCTAAACCACCCGAGGTATCCGTACTCAAAACCTGATGAAGCAACAAGGCGCCCAACAATAGGGATATGCTGCGTAAAACTAATATCGGCCAGATAAAACTGATCTAAACCAGGTATTGGAATCGCAAATTCAACTCCAGCATCGAATGTAGATCCACTATTGGGTGAAATGAAGTTATCCAATGAATTTCTATTCAAACCTAAACGCATGGATACGGTTTGGGAGCGACCGCCTTCGATAAGGCCTGTTTGAAATCTGGATTCAAACATTTGATAGCGCAATTGCGTGGTTTGCGTAAAAAAGTCATCTGGGAAAGTAAGTCTTCGCCCTAAGGTGAGATTCACCAAAAACTGTTCGAACTGATTATTGATATCAGAGAAGCGGTTAAAGTTTGCCTGAGAGAAGAAACTATAGGAAACGCTAATACCAAATGAGTTTGGCCGACCAAATAACCATGGCTCCTGAAAACCCAGATTATAACTACGATAGCCACGACCAGTGAGCTGCACTCCTACGGATAAACGCTGCCCATCTCCACTAGGAAGAGGTCTCCATGCTTCGCCGTTAAACATATTAGCTGCAGAAAAATTATTAAAATTAATTCTGGCCGACAAAATTACGCCAATTTCTCTTGCTCCAAAACCACCTGAAAGCTCGAAATTATCTGAGCCAGCTGATTCGTCCAGACTATAAAAAATATCTACAGTGCGGTTTTCAAAATCGGGGTCTAAATCCGGAATAATATTTTCAGGCACGAAATAACCTAACGTTGCAAGTTCCCTTACAGATCTTTGAATTGCAGACCTACTGTAGTTATTACCGGGCAGATTTCTAAGATTTCTGCGTACAACATGATCATGGGTTTTCGTATTTCCCATAAACTCGACCTGCCGTATAGTCGCGATATCGTTTTCAATTAAATTTACGTGTATATCCAAAGAGTCGCCCGGCACATTACGAATTTCTGTTTCTTCGCGGAGAAACAGATAGCCGATATCGTGGTACATCGCATATAAATCGTTATTTCTGCGATTTCCGTACATATTTTGATTGAAACGCTCTTCGTTAAACACATCACCGGTCTGGAAATCCAAGGCAGCGCGTAGCTGATCGTCTGAGTAGACTGTATTTCCATCAAACGTAATATTACGCACCTTATACTGAGGGCCCTCGGCAAGAGTAATTTCTATTCTAATACCATCTCTTCTGCTGTTATGCTCGTATACAAACACGGTATCAGAAAGTATGCGAATATCCCTGAAACCATTTCTTTGGTAAAACTTAATGAGGTTATCTTTTGCTTCCTGATAGCTTTCACGATCGAACGTTTGCCGGGTTAAAGAGCGCCAGATATTGGTACGTTTTATCTCTTTCAGCTCTCCGCGCAGTTGTCTGTCTGTAAAGTTCTCATTCCCAAAAAACTCTATTTCGCGAATTTGTATGCGGTCTCCGGGATCTACCTGAAACTCAAGCGTTACCCTGTTACGAATATCATCGAAATCTTTTTCTACAATTATTACCTCTGTATTCCGGTACCCTCTATCGGCATAGTAGCGCATGATAACATTAGTAGCCTGAGCCTTGGAAGATTCGGTAACCGCAAAACCCGGAATAAGAGGAATTTTATCACGTAAATCTCTTCGCTGCGATCTCCTTGGGCCGGTAATTTCGAAGCGATCGAGTCTAGGTTGTTCACGAACCTCAATTTCAAGATGAACCTCTGTTGAAGTTCTTGATACCTGATAAATCTGGACATCAGAAAAAAGGCCTGTGCGGTGAAGTCTGGTAATTGCATCAGAAATGGCTTGACCGGGTATGGTAATACGATCACCCACCTGCAAACCCGAAGTAGAAATAATCATGGCAGGGCTTCTGGTTTCAGCTCCTGTTACATCTACCGCAGATATTCGGTATTCTCTAGGAACCTGATCTAAGGGGTTCGAGATTACGGAACCAGGTGAAATGGGTGGCACTGTTTGGGATACTGCATCTGCAGTAATAACAAAAAGGAAGGCCGCTGAAAGCGTAAGACAGGAGATTAATCGAAGTATAATAGACACGCGAGTTTGTTTCGAAGGATTTCGTGTAGGTTAACAGGTATACCGATTGCACATTACCGAATCGTAACGAAGGTAAAGCCGGTTTATGTATATTTTTTTTGAAGGAATTTCAAGCTGTGGCTTTAGCTTGTGTTTTCTGCTGTTCATAGAGTTGTTCAGATATCATCCCAAAACGTCGTTCTCTTGTTTGGTATGCTTCAATAGCTTCATAAATCTGATCTCTTCTAAAATCAGGCCAATATTTATTGGTTATAAAGAACTCGGTATAAGCACATTGCCAAAGCAAAAAGTTACTTATCCTGAAGTCTCCGCCCGTTCGTATAAGTAAATCGGGATCTGGTATTTCGGCCGTTGCCAAATGCTTTCTTATAAGATCGTCGTTAATGGCATCTGCACTAATTTCGCCACTTTTAAATTTCTGAGCAATTTCTCTTACCGCATTGTTAATGTCCCAACGGCCCGAGTAGCTAAGGGCAAGGGTAATAACCATACGCTGGTTATCTTTTGTCATTTCCATGCCTTCTTTCAGTTCGTTCAGACATATAGATGGTAAACGCTCAAGTTCACCTATTGCGTTAAGCCGAATGTCGTTTTTATTAAGATTTATCGTCTCTTTTCGCAACGTTTGTATTAAAAGTTTCATAAGAGCTGAAACTTCTGTTTTCGGACGCCTCCAGTTTTCTGTTGAAAATGCGTAAAGTGTCAGATGCCCTACACCGAGTTGAGCGCAGGCTTCTATACTGTCGCGAACGGAATCTACACCGGCTTTATGCCCTTGAATCCGCATTTTTCCCCTTTCTTTCGCCCATCTGCCATTACCATCCATAATTATGGCAACATGTTCAGGAATTTGTCCGCGTTCTTTTAACAGACTTTGCCGGAGTATATCCTCTTTGGTCTGCTTCTTATTAGTAATTGCGATTTTTTCCAAAATAATTGATCAATATCGTGGTAAGGCTCAAAAGAGCAAATTCTGTATTGGTAACAAGATTTTCGGCCTGTTTTACAAAAGGCAAACATGCACATTACTGCAGAGTAGCTCCCCCACAGAGTAGCCAATCCTGAATCTGTTCTTTTTATTAATTAAATAAAATACGAATATTCATTGAGCTCTACCAACATAGGTTCAAAGGCTTTCAATCTGTTTTAGCAAAGATATCATTTCAATTGCCGTCATGGCTGCTTCTTCGCCTTTATTACCTGCTTTAGTACCAGCACGTTCAATAGCCTGCTCGATATTTTCTGTGGTAATTACACCAAAAATAACGGGGATTCCCGAAGTGTGGTTTACATGTAGAACGCCGCTGTTTGCACTTCCTGCAACAAAATCATAATGAGTTGTAGATCCACGTATTACCGTTCCAATCGCAATAACAGCATCAAACTTACCGCTTTCAGCCATTTTTTGGGATACCAAAGGTATTTCGTAAGATCCCGGACAATAGGCAATAGTAATGGCATCGTCTGTGTAACCATGCTTTTTTAAAGAATGAACAGCACCATCTCTCAACTTATCTGTAATGAAGTGATTCCATCTGGAAACAACTATACCAATATTACCCTCTGCATGGTTTAGCTTTCCTTCTATCTCTTTAATTGCCATGAATTTATTGTTTAAACTTTTTTAATTTAAATTACACATTCTGTATACGTTATAAGATGGTACCTGCCGGATAAAACCATTAAATACACTTATGTCGGACTGTTTATCTTATTGCGCATTTGTTACAAAATAATCATTTTTTTGATATGCCGTTTTAGTTGCAAATCTGATTGCACAAACAGCTTTAAATACAAAAAGATTGGCTCCTAATGTATTTAACGTAAGTTACTTAATGGTTTGCAGTTCCGTTGTTGTTAAGGAAGGAACCTGAAGGAACCTAATGCCTGAATCACTTCTATATACTTTCGGAGGCGGTTCGCTCAATTATCTTATTTACCCAATCTAAATCTACTGAAACAGTTCCAAATAATGTAAACTCATCGGTAGAGCGACCGTGAAAATCACTTCCGCCAGACTTAAGGAGCTTATTTTCCTCACATATTTGCAAGTATTTTTTTTGTAGCGGATAGTTATGGCTGGGATGGATGCATTCAAAACCATCTATTCCCGATTTTAGCATGGCTTTTATGTCATCATCTACAAAATACAGACCCGGATGAGCCAAAAGCGTTACACCGCCGTTATCCCGAATAATGCTTACGATCTCATCAACCCCCATATAATCAGTTTTATAGTAAGCTTTACCTTGATCGCCTAAATATTTGGAGAAAACCATTTTTTTGTGCGCAATATACCCTTTAGACACAAGTACAGACGCCAGATGATTTCGACTAATATTCATCGAACCGCATTCGGCCATTACCTCATCTAACGTAATATCGTAGCCAAGCTTATTGAGATTGCTGATCATTTTTATCGCTCTTTTTTTTCTTCTGAGCTTCTGCGCCTGTACCAGCTTAATCATTTCTGCGCTTGAGGTATCGAACCCATAAGCCAGAAGATGGCACTCCCTACCGTTATAATCGCAGGTTATCTCCATACCGGGCAGTATATAAAGACCAAGATCTGCAGCTCGAATTCTGGCTTTTTTGTAAGCTGCGTAGGTGTCATGATCGGTAATTGAGATAGCCGAAAGCCCCTCGGCATAAGCCCGCTCTACAATTTCTTCTGGTGATGCACGCCCGTCTGAAGCGGTTGTGTGTATATGTAAATCTGCTTTCTTAATTTTATTACCCTTATTCATGCCTATGGAGAAAGTAACTGATTGTATTCCTGCTCCATAATTACGTCTAATGCGCGTTTTACGGCCGGATCCAGCTGTAGTCTCAGAGCGCGGGTTTGACCTGCTTCATCACTAAAGCGTGAGCCTATTTCTGAGTACAATTCCCTTAGCACTACATCCCGGCTCGAATCCATTTCAAGGCGTTGCTTCTCTCGTATCTGCGTGCGCAGATCTTCAAGCGGAGCTGCTGCAGAACTGCTACGCTCTCCGAGATCGGCGAGCAACTGCTCTTCAAGCTCGGTTAATAACCTTTCTGAACGGGACCTGTACGTAAATTCTTCTCTTTCAAGATATTGCTGAAATCTACGAATTAAGGCGTCATCATCTATGCCGGGTTGAGGCATTTCTGTGGCTTCAGCAACATATTGATTCGCAAAAAAGAAGTAATGATTTCCTCTAAGTAAAGCCACTTCTAACATATTTGATGGTCTGCCGTCGAGCAGGATATCGGGGTCTATACCGTTTCTCTGCATTACTTCGCGACCTGCTGATGTTTTAAAAATTTCTTCTGAATCTATGAGTTCATCAGCCTGATAATCAACGGCCTGTATATAGCGCCCGCTAGGTATAAAATATTTTGAAGTAGTAATTTTGAGCGCAAGGCCGTATGAAATAGGCCTTATAATCTGCACCAACCCCTTTCCGAAACTCCGTTCTCCGATAACAACAGCTCTGTCGTGATCCTGTAGAGCACCAGAAACAATCTCTGATGAACTGGCGCTACCAGAATTTTGTAAAACCACAACCGGCTTATCCTTAAAAAATGAGGGACTTTCGGTTCGGTATTGTTGCCGTGCCTGGCGCATGCGCCCGTCGGTTCGGACTACCATTTTATCTCTTGGCAAGAATAAATCTGCAATTCGAACTGCTTCGATTAACAAACCACCGGGATTGTTTCTTAAATCCAGAATCAAACCATCGAGTTCCTCTCCTCTTTGTTCAGAAAGACTTTCGATGGCTGCACGTACCTCAGCACCGGCATTTTGAGCAAATCTGGAAAGCTGAATGTAGCCAATCGTTTTATCAGAATCTGCAAAACCGTACCATTCTACATTCTTGATTTCAATTCTTTCACGGGTCAGGGTAAAAAGAAGTTCTTCATCTATGCCGAACCTTCTTACCACAAATTCTACTTCGGTGCCTGGCTGACCCCGAAGCTGTGAATTGAGGTCGTCTGGATTAAACTCTGATGCATCAATACCGTTTACCCGAACGATTACATCTCCGGCACGAACCCCTTCTCTTTGGGCCGAATAGCCATCAATCGGGGCAATAACCACGAGTTCTCCTCTTCTTGCTCCTACTTCAATACCTACACCGGCGTAACTGCCTGTTGTCATAATATCGATGTCGCCGGTTTGCGACTCATCGATCAAAACAGTATACGGATCCAGAGTTTCCAGCATGGCATTTATACCTCTCCTTATAGTTCGCTCAGGATCAACTTCAACAACATAAAGCTCATTTACTTCAGAAAGAACCTCTGAAAAAATGGTGAAGTTTTTCCGTATTTGAAAAAAAGGGTCGTTAACGGTTAGAAAGCCTGCTCCAAAAGTAACAACTAGCAACAGGAGGACAACTACATGTTTTTTTCTCATATTTATTTTAGCGTGTTACCGGTATCTGCAAAGTTTGTCCTACCCGAATTAGGGTAGAGGATAGATTGTTTTGTTGCATTATGGCATTTACCGTTGTTCCATGCGCTCGGGCAATATCTGATAAATTATCGTTACGACGAACAGTGTAAGAAATTACTTCACCGCTTTGTGAAGCAACCTGATTTTGGGGTATTCCCTGATTTCTACGCTGAGCCATCATTTGTTGCTTTTCATTTCTCGACATAGAATTGACCCGTGTGAAATATTCCCGTTGATTTGCAGGGACATAAAGGGTCAGTCGCTGTCCCACTCTTATAGTATTGCCAATATTGTTCCACGAGCGCACACGCCATGCCTGTGTATTATACCATTCTGCAATATGCCCAATGGTGTCCCCTGATCTAACGGTATAGCTCATCCGAACCGTTCCTGCAGGGGCTGGAGCACTGGAAGCCTGCCCGCTGGCTGTTGAGCCGGCCGAAGAGGTAAGGGTTCTTGCCTGCCTTGCATTTGATGGTGAATCGGCACGAATGGCCACATTACTGCCACCCGGCACAGGAATTATGATTTCCTGCCCCGGGCGAATAAGCGAAGACAGGTTGTCGTTTGCACCATAAAGTGCACGAACGGTTACACCGTAGCGGCTTGCGATTGCGCCAAGATTTTCACCTCTGCTAACTGTGTGAACAACAAGCGTTTGACGCTTACTTTCGGGCATCTCGCGATACTGTGCCATAAAGCTATCACGTGTACCTTTTGGAACTTTAAGCGGGTATGGATTTGGTCCGGGAGGTGTTGCAAACCTAAGAAGTTCGGGGTTTAAATTACGTAATTCCTGAGTTGAAATTCCGGCAAAACGGGCCAGAACACTTAGCTCTACAGAGCCCTGAATTTCAACTACATCATACTCATACACCCTTGTTGTTTCCGGAGTATCGAAGCCAAAGTCGGTATGGTTCATTGCAACCATTGCTGCCGCAATATAACCGGGTACATAGCCTCTGGTTTCACGGGGTAAATGAGGATAAATAGTCCAGTAATCACGTACACCGCCGGAAAGATTAATTGCTCTTCGCAGACCCCTTGGGCTAATATTATAGCCTGCAATCGCAAGGTGCCAATCATCCCAAATACGGTGCAAATCTCTTAAATGCCTTGCGGCAGCCCGGGTAGCCTTTTCCGGATCTCTTCGCTCATCTATCCACCAATTCACTTCCAAACCATAGGCAGCACCTGTAGCCTGCATAAACTGCCATAAACCAACCGCACGTGCCCGGGAAGTGGCAACCGGTACAAGGCCACTCTCGATCATAGACAGGTAAATTAATTCCTGAGGCACATTTTCTTCTTCGAAAATGCGCTTCATCATAGGGAAATAATAAGTAGAACGCTCCAGCCAGCGCTCCATAATTTCAGGACGTCGCACCGTTAAGAAATGAATCTGGTTATTTACCTGAGTGTTCATAATTAACGGAACATCGAATCGCCTGTCATTAAAGCCGGGTGGCATCGTAAAATAAGAGCCATCAAACCAATCATCCTGAGAGAACAAATCTTCTCTCACCTCAAAAATATCGCCTTCAACGTTAAGTACCGGACCCGCCAAGCCATAGAATTCATGATATTCGGCCATAACCGAACGGTAGGTTTCATTAAACCTCCTATTATTCTGAACCTCAGGATTGTCATTTAGTAGCTGCTGTACACTTTCTATTGATTGGTTAATGTAGTCTTCTGCAAGAACCAAATCATCGTCGAGCTGTGCTTCTATAGCCAGTAAAATCTTGCGATTTATATCTGCAACCCGCTGTAACAGCTCCCGGCTAAGAGGATCCATCTGTATTGATGTCCCGGAGGAAAGGCTACGGCTGCTTTGGGTCTCAATTGGATTATAGAACGGCAGCTCAATATCAGGCAAAGGTACCTGACGATGAGTTTCATGCTCTGTATTTTCTGGTTGCGACTGAGCAACAACAACACCTGTATAGGCAAAAAGTACAATTACGAGGATCAGAAGCTTTCTAATCATATTATGTTTAAGAAAAAAATTGTGATACCGATGAGGTCGATTATGATTTATTAAGCTGCACGAAACAGCGTATAAACAGAAAAGCAGGCTACGAAACCTGGTATAGTCTAATCTGTGAAAGGGAATTAATGTGAAAAGTAATTTACCTGATGATCTATTCCTGTTATAAAATCAATGCTGATTAGCTTCTATTGCCAAACTTAACGTATGGAGGATAAATCCATTGCCGTCATACATTAAATAAAAAAACCATGAACAGCTTTTGGGCTTTTCCTACTTAAAGCTTAATACACTCCAAATACAACAAGAGGTTTCTGCACGGGATAACGATTTTAAAATTAACCGTATGCTGCATGTAGGGGGAAAGTTAAAATTTTAACCCAATACTAAGGTGCTAAAATTGGATCCAAATTCATCTCTCTTCTTGCAAGCGAGTTTAAGCGTAGTTACGATCATATGTATTGATGGGTTCAGAATCTGCTTTGAATCGGATTTTTTAAAACCCGCAAAAAATGCCTTGGTTTTCGGATTGATAAATTAAAAAGAAGATAGCTAAAATAACCTGCTATCTATTTCAAAATTGAATTTGTCTTTTTGGGGAATACCACAGCATTGGGAAAAACTGGATGACAAACAGGTTAAAAAACAATCTCCTGCAGAACAGTTCATCTTAATCCAGCAAATTAAGATGAACTAATTCTTCGCGAATATACACAATTACGCATCCATTGGCTAAAAAAGCGTGTTAAAACTGTACAAGAATGAAAGAAAAGAACAATTGATTACTTGTTCTTTTGTTTAAAAATTGAGTGGTTGAGAATGCAATCTAGGCTAAGCATGAAAACCATATTACCGTATGCGGTTTGTGTCGGCGAGCCCAAAATAGCTGAAAATATTAGATTTTTGGGAATAAATGAGCCACTATTAAGACTACCGGATTACAGCAGCTACAGATAATTTAATTTCAAAAAAGATAGTTTACCAAACATTACTCTTGCTGAGATGTCCAACGCTGTACTATTGGTAATCTGCGACCGCTGCCAAAAGCTTTGGGGCTTACCCGAAGTCCCGGAGCGGCCTGCCTCCTCTTATATTCGTTCATATCAACAAGTCTGCAGATACGTCGAATAGTTTCATGATGTTCTGGATCATAGGTCATCAGCAACTCTCTTGCCGACTGCTGCTGTTCAATATATTTAGTGAGAACGTCATCTAAAAAGTCATAATCCGGCAGAGAATCAGAATCTTTCTGATCGGGTCTAAGCTCAGCACTTGGTGGTTTACTAATTATGGCCTCAGGAATTACTTCCTTTTTATACCAGTGCTGGTTAAGCCAGCGACAAACAGCATAAACATCGGTTTTGTACACATCAGACAATACAGATATACCACCAGCCATATCTCCGTAAAGCGTGCAATAACCCACGGCCATTTCAGATTTGTTTCCGGTATTAAGAAGGATATGGCCAAATTTATTACTCAGTGCCATTAGCAATAACCCGCGGGACCGGCTTTGTATATTTTCTTCTGCAACACCAAACGGAGTATTTTTAAACTGAGGCTCCAGTTTAGATACAAAAACATCATAAATTTCTTTAATAGAAATAGAATCGAGTTTTATACCAAGTCGTTCTGCCAGTAGAACCGAATCGTTTACACTACCCTCCGAGCTAAATTCTGATGGCATCGTAACTGCAAATACATTTTGGGGACCGAGTGCCTCAGCCGCTACAACAGCTACAAGTGCAGAATCTATACCGCCGCTTAAACCAAGCAAAGCCGTTGAACTAAAGCCTGTTTTGGCAAGGTAATCTTTCACACCGATAACAAGAGCGCGAAAAATTCGCTCTTCTCTGCACGGTAGCTCTGAATGTGATAACTGCTTACTCCCATTCGTATTTAAGGATGACGAATCTATATCAATATAGCACTCCTCGAAGAGTGGAGCCCTTAAAAGAATTTCTCCATTTTTACCCACAAACATACTATCGCCGTCAAAAATCAGTTCTGTGTTGGCTCCGGTCTGGTTTGCATAAACTAAAGGACAGCCAAGCCTGCGAACATGATTTTGAAGCATTTGAGCGCGAAGTTCGGGTTTATGAATGGTAAATGGAGAAGCAGAAATATTAATAAGTATTTCTGCACCTCTTTTTACAAGCTCGTCTGCCGGAGCAAGATTGTAGGTATGATAAACAATCTCATTTTCGTTATTCCAGATATCCTCACAGATGGTAATACCTAAGGATAGGCCGTTTAATTGAACAGTCTCAAATACTTTATTGGGTTCAAAGTATCTGAATTCATCGAACACATCGTAAGTTGGCAAAAGCGTTTTATGAACTTCCTGCATAAGTTCTCCATTTTTCATAAGCAGCGCTGCGTTGTAAACAGGCCGCCCGGATCTGCCCTCGTTTCTGGTAACAGTACCAAACAAAATGGCTGTGTCTGCGGTATTCTGCCTTATCCGTTCATTTGCCTCTTGAATGGAGTCTATAAAACGCTTTCGTTCCAGTAGGTCCATTGGTGGATACCCACAAACAGCCAGCTCCGGAAAAATGACGAGTCCGGCCTTTTCTTCTAAAGCTTTTTTATAAATTTCGATTATCGAGGCTGTATTCTCCTCAATACTACCTATTGTGGGGTTGAACTGAATAATCCTGATTTTCATATATCTGTTGCTGGTAATTATGTATTTTGCCGGAAATAAGAAATAAGAGAAAAGCTTTGTATAAAAAATATTAAAAGAAAACGTGCAGTATCATCAACTATGCAATATATAAGTGACCCGCATACCGACATACGATTGGTACGATTTGAAGCCGGAGAAATCGACCGGTTTGCGAGCCTGAATTACGAGTTATTTAAAGAGAAAAGGATTATTAATAGAACTAACCACAATTTCCTTGTATCGCTTGCCTGTATAAAGGGAGATATAGTCATAGGGTTCAAAATTGGCTATGGAAAAGAAAAAAGTACATTCTATTCAGCAAAAGGCGGCGTACTACCCGAATTCAGGAATAAGGGTTTAGCAAAAGCAATGATGCATGAAATGATGTCGATAGCTAGAAAAGACGGCTTTGAACTGTTTGAGTACGATACATTCCCAAACATGCATGCTGGCATGCTTATTTTAGGACTCAAACTCGGCTTTACCGTAAAATTCGCAGGATATAATGCGCGTTACAGCGATTACCAAATAACCCTTCAGAAGCATCTTTGAATTAACATTAAGACAGCTGTTCCAAAACACGCGAGAAATCTGAATTCATCTGCAAAAATCTCTCCTTTACAGATTCTATGAAAGTATCATCAATAATTTTTTGAATATCTTCGGGTTTTGAAACCCATGTTTCATCAATTTTATAGGATTGTTCATATGGTCCTGCTTCGAACTTGACCAAATATTTATTGTTCCAAAGAAAAATAGTTATAAGAAGCTGATCATTAGGTATTGTTCCAACTACGCGCATAATATAAAAGAGTTAAAAAGTAATTTTGTTCCAAAAAGGAAAATACAGCTTCTTTTACTCAGTAACAGACATTCTATGTTTTCACTTATAAATGTATGCATTTATGAACAGTAATGATATTCGACAGGCAGTCAGATTTTTATTGTTATATTTTGTAATATCGATTATATAAACTAATTTTGCATCTCATTAAATTTCTTCGTTTCAGATACTTGAGTAGAGTGGTTTTATAAGTAGTTAACAGCATTTTTAGAAGGATTTGAAAAACCTTCTGCCTTGTTCTTATTTAACGCCGGATCAAAAATAAAAAATGAGCTTATTTACTCTAAGTAAAGGATTTTTCATTTTTGATTAGAGTAAGAAAACTTACAAAAGAGTGGTTTTGCGAAGCCTTCTCACAAGGATATAATTCGTGACATCTAGTTAATTAGAAGAGGAGTTTGCACCTTACAGGCAACCGGAAGCATGTTAACAGCCCCAGATGGTTGTGTTGTTTGTATTTATTTTGATTGTGCGAGAGTTTTTGGCACTTATCGGAATAACAACAAAGTGGTTTGTTTCATAAGACGAGTTGCTCATCCAACAATACCTTATTGTAAGCGATACTAACGAAAAAGCCTGATGCAAATATTTTTTTAAGCTAATTAATTTGGTATCCAACAATCTCTTATTCATCAGAATCTGAAGCTAAAAACTATATAAAAGCCCAATGAGCTTTATTATATAGTTTGAATGAATTTAATCTACCTTTTTCACCAACTATACTTAGCGATTGCAGGAAATGAAAACAATATTTAAAAATATCATGACCAAAATCGGTTGTGTGCTATGTTTAGTTATACTCTTACAGCAGCCAGCTGAGTCTCAGGTTGTATTTGATCCTGAATCGTTTTTTGCGGGAAGAGAACGTGTAATAAACTCGTATCCCTTTAGTCACCATTTCGAAAAAGTAGACGAACAAAACCTGCGTATAGATAATACCGTTTGGATTTCCGGCATAGATTTCGACAGAAGCGGGAATATGCTTGTAACCGACAGAAGGAATCAAAGAGTTTTTCTGTTTGATGAAAATAACATTTGGGTAAACACCATTCGTGCAGACACGATATCCAGCGTAGAGTGGCAACCCTTTTCGGCAAGATTTATGGCAGACGGCCGTATTTTCGTAAACAATGGCCTGCACAGTGCGCTAATTTTTGGACGTATGGGAACCTTACTTGAAAGAGTTCCGGTTCGGGAATTTCTCTTTTTACAGACGTTATTTACTTCGAACCAAAAGATGTATGCCATACAAGCTAATGAAACTGAAAACAGGGTGGTTCAATTTGGTCGACGCGGAGAGGTGCTAAATACACTTATCAACTTTCCCAAAAGTGGCAAATTACATTCTACATTAATGAATTTAGGAAGAGGTCTTACCGAGCACTCCAACGGCGACATTTACGTTGCACATCCCCTGGAACCTAGAATCAGCGTTTTTTCGGCAGAAAATAACCTACTTAGAACCATTGAACTTTCTCCTTATTTCTATAATCCCAGACAAACTGAAGCCGGTTTTACCCATGATTATGCTAACTCCAGTATTATTCTGAGTCTGTTTTTTTTGAATGATGAAACCTTGCTCGTTCAATACAGACATAACTGGTTTCATTATTACACAGAGCTTATCGATGTATCTACTGGTGCATCGCACGGTAAACCCCTGAAAGCTGATTCTCCGGTTTTATTTGCGGGGAATAATCAAATTTTTATGCTCGACAATTTACATCCAACAGCAGCAATCGAAGATATGATGAAAATTAATATCTTCGAATTAAGAGAAAATATCGAAGGAGAACCCGAGCTGCCCTCCTTCCCCTAATATTTAAAATTATTAGGGGATTACCATAAATAGTTCATTAATTTGGCCATCATCCTTAGGCTTCAATAGGCCTTCTTTTCTATTCGTGTTGTACACCCTTTTAAAACGAAACACAGTTTTCTTACCATAATTAGAAAATATTCTGTATATGATTTAGATAAGCAATTGTGTGACCCCAGATAGCTTTTTTTTAAAGAAAAACTACCATTCCGTTTAGGTTAATCCATAAATTGGTCCAGCCGGTCGAATAGTGTTCGCAGCCTCACGGATGTAATACCAGCGTAAATAAGTGCACCTGAGATTAACACAATATTCAGGTTTTCAAAGAAAAACAGGATAAAAAAAGCAATTATGGCGCTGTCTATCATTAGCTGACCTATCAGCACCCTGTTCGCGACCCTGAAATCCTGCTTTGTAGCCCACCATCCAAGCCCAACACTTATAATTAACAAAGGCATAGCTACAAAAAGTAAAAAGTAGAACATTATCTTATTCTTAGAGATTAAAATCTTGGGTTAAAATTATAAGAGTTTTAAATTAATAAGTTTAGTACTCACCTCAATAAGTTAATTCTAAAAGCTGATGATTAAAGGATCGGCTTTGACATCAAATTTAGTAATCGAAGGTTTCTTAAAAGCTTTCAAAGAATTATTTTTTACTTATTCTAACTTACTCTTTTTGATTATGGACATGCAAGATTTTTTTATACATTCAAATTAATCATTTTACTAAACCTTAGCCTTTTATAATCGCTTATATCCCCAAAGTGGGTTTTTTATATCTGCCCCAAATAAAAAAGTAGTTTTACAAAACTTATATTAGATCAATATACATTGGCTGGCAAATATGGGAAGCGGTAATCCCATTAAACATTAGTAAAAAAAAACGGTTTTAATTGTTGCCATAATATATCGCTTAATGCATAGGTAAGTTATATCAAAAAGGCAAGTTTAATGCCTCCGAATGATTAATTCTTCTAAAAAGCTTAGTATTTGACTTTAGGATAAACTTCTTAATATTTAAAGCTAGTATTAAAAACTTTAAATAAAACATAACCGGATATGCATTTCACCCAAAATCTTAATGTGATCAAAGCTTTTTAGTTTAGACGCATCATCGCAAAAAGTTGCAATCATTCAAATAATTGGTTTTGATAAGCCCAATTTTTTTATTAGCTTAAATTACAATTGCTACGAATTAAATAATGCTTCAGACTGTGCCAAATGAAGACATTTCACTAATAACCTGAGCCTAAATAACAGAGGCAATCTTAGGCTAATCTATAGGTAAATTAGTAGCATATATATATTTATATTAAATAAGGTTTATATGCAAATAAACGGTCGTTATCACAAACAAAAACCTTAGAACTTTTAAGTTTGTCTATTGAATCCAATCCTTCAAATATTTCTTATATCGGCGCTTTTGCTTTTCAGCTTATATCCACAATTTGCTAATACTGAATCATCAGATATAAGAAAAGCTGAGTTTCCTGATGTTTCTTTCATACCTCCTTCAGAATATGGTCAACATCCTCAAAACTGGAACGTAAGCGTCTCCGAAAACGGGTTTTTGTATTTTTCTAATTTACACGGAGTTTTACGTTTTGATGGATATAGCTGGAAACTATTTGAAATAGACCAACCATTAACTCGTCTGCATCACGGTTCAGACGGCACATTATACGCCGCTCTTCAAAACGACTTTGGAATTTTAGAATATGACCGATTCAACAATTTGATTTTCACCAGTATTTTAGATCAAATTAGTGAGCTAAATCATGAATTTAGAATACCATACTTCATAGATACATTTCAACTTGCTGAGATAGACGAAATGGTATACCTGATAACAAATTCAGGCGCATTGGTTTACAATAAACAAAACCCAATGCTATCTGAGGTATTTGTAAATAACTCGGAATATATACTCGATGGGGGCGACGGTTTAGTATTACTTCAAAAAGAATCGGGAGAGACCTTTTTTGCCGGGCGATATAAAGATGCAAGTATTGAAACAAAATATGATGCAGATCTTCCTCTTTTTGCCGGCATTTTTAACCGAAGCGAGAGTTCCTGGATTCTGGCTGGTCAATTTGGGGAAATTTATGAAATGATTAAGATTTCTGAAACCAGCTTCTTGATTTCTAAAGCTTCTGAATCAGTTGCTGCAGAGTTTGACTACCTCGACGACGAGCTTATCTATGATTTTAACAGAACCGAAACACATATTGTTATTCTAACGGTCGATAACGGGGTTTTTCTAACAAGCCACGATGGTGTAGTTACAGGCCATTACACAACTGCAAATGGACTAGAGTCTAACTTTTTTTTCGCCTCTGCAGAAGATAAAAGTCATAATATTTGGATAACCAGCCCTTTTGGAATAGCTCGTATTAATATAAATCCATTGGTTAGCTTAATAGACAGACGCAGCGGTATTCTGGGAAATATCTGGTCGGTATCCACCCTGGAGAACAGGCTGTTTATAGCTACAAGCAGTGGAGTTTACACCTCAGAAATTGCAATCGACGGTGAAATCGGGGAACTCACAAATTTAGGACTAAGCGATCTTCTTTACGATTATGGGGACCTTCGCTTGCTGAGGCCTTTTCCAGATAAAGAAGAGGTTTTATATCTTATTACATCTTATGCTTTGATGCAGTATAATCCGTCATCAGCTAACTTTGAACATGTATCAAACGACATACATGATGCTCTTTTTACGAGTAGCACCTTTAAAGGCACGCTTTTTGGTTCAAATAATGTAAGGCATCTTGTGCTAGTGTCTTTAAATGAGGAGTTAAAAGTATATAAGCCCCCATTTATACTCGAAAACTTCTTTTCTTCCCCAGTAATGGATATTGTCGAGGACGAAAAAGGAAATATTCTTCTATCTACTTTTTCAGATGAGCTATTTTATCTAGAGTTATTAACCTATGCACAGCTTAAAGAATTACCACAAAACGAACAGGAACACTTCATTTTAATAGATGAAGATAAAGGCATCAGATTACATCAGCTGTGTGGCTCAAATAGCGAATTCGACTCTTCCAGCCCATTTTATGTTGTTGGTTTTCAGGATAAAATTTTTGTACTAAACGGCACTAATGTTTTCATTCCTAAAGTATCTCAAACGGGGCCTCCACAGATTACAATGCATGAAGAAGAGGTGCCATCGCCAGCGAAATATTTGGATCTTTTAGCATCCGACTCAGAAGCTTTTTGGTTCATTCGAGAAAGAAATAATAATCTTGAGGCTGGTATCGAATTTGTGAATAGCGCCAACAGGAGTCAGAACGAACTTGGGAAAAACCGCCATATTTTTGATATACAGCCAAATTATACCAGCAGACTCATTCCCCTAAATTCCGGACAACGAATTATATTAGTTAATTTTTCGAGTCTGTATGTTTTAAATAAACCAGAAAACAGCATACAGCGTAAGCTGGATTTTGAATTGCTAATAACCGATGCAAGAGTGTATAGCGATGCTCAAAAAGCCGGAAACAGCGTGAGTAAGTCAAGGTCGTTACCGGCAAATATTTCTACCTACAACCCAATTCGCCTAAGCTATTCAGAAAATAACATTGGTTTTGAGGTAGCATCCAATCTTATTGGTAGCAATCGCAAGATAGAACATAGTTTTTTCCTTGAAGGGCACGACCGCGGCTTTACCCCATTCTCAAACAGGAATTTCGAAAATTATAGTCAGCTTCGGGAGGGCAAGTATACATTAATCGTTAGATCCAGACTACCAGATGGCTCAATTTATGAGTCATCATTGGCATCTATTATAATAGATCCTCCCTTTTATAGAACATATTTCGCCTACTTAATTTATTTACTTCTCACCATTTCTCTTGTATATGGTATTGTTTGGCTTAGAAGTAAAAATTTAGAGGAACAAAAAAAGAAACTCAAATTCGAGGTCTCCAAAAAAACAGAAGCATTAAACAAACAGTCTGAGATACTTAAAGAGCAAAAAACCAGGCTTGAGCAGGCTAATCTGCTTAAAGTAAGGTTACTTAGAATGACCGCCCATGATCTCCGGAACCCGTTAACTGCTTTGCTTGGCTATTCTCACCTTATGCAAATGGAGACCGAAGATCCTCAACTAAAAGAATATGCCGAAACTATACATGAGATTTCGGTTCGGATGAAAGATATTATACAATCTATGCTGGCTACAGGTGCCCGTAACCTGGAGCAAATCGAGCTTCAATTAGAGCAGTTCGACTTAAATTCCATCATAAAAAAAAGCATTACTCAAAATGCTATATTCATGAAAGATAAAGGGCAAAATGCAGTAATGGAGCTTTATCCCGGCCTTATTCCAATACTTGCAGACAAAATCAGAGTTCATGAAATAATAGATAATATCCTTAGCAATGCTGTTAAATACAGCCCAAATAACTCGACTATAACTATCAAGACTTCTTTAATAACAAATAATAGTGTGGTGTGCATCAATATTTGTGATGAAGGTCCGGGCTTTACCGAAGATGATAAAAAGAAAGCTTTTCGAGAATATCAAAGACTTTCGGCTAACGCAAATTCAGACGAAGAAAACAATTTTAAAGACTACTCGTCCTTTGGGTTGGGACTATTTATTATTAATCAGCTGGTTACAGCCCATGCCGGTAAAATAGAAATTGATAAGAACCCGGCAGGCCGGGGAACATGCTTTAAGGTTAATTTGCCGCTTGCTCCATAAACTGGAGCTGTATTTCTTTTTTTGAGACTATATCGTTCACAAAAGGTCTTATAAAAATTGGATACATAAGATTTAGGCAATCAACGGCCGGCATCCAAACGACATCTTGCAACATCTGTTTATCAGCGGGCATTTCGGGATCTGTTCCAAGACTTATTGATCCACTTACCGGTTCGCACAAGTAGTAAAATTCTATGGCATGCCATTTCCCCCGGATAAATTCTGAAACGAACTGAAGTTTATTTACCCGCACATCCAGCCCCGTCTCTTCCTTAACTTCTCGTTTTACCGTTAAAGCAGCCTTTTCTCCATAATTAATCCCGCCGCCGGGTGGCATCCAAATTGGTTCGGGCATTGTAGGTGAATTTATTTTTACTAGAAGAATTTTATTCTCCCATACCACCAGCCCACATGCCCGTGGACGAACATAGCCTGTAAAGGCTTTATCAAAAAAAGCCTTAGAATTCATTAATTCACAGTTTCTGTTTGTATTTTAAGCGCGGCTTCTACGAAGCTTATAAACAGTGGGTGTGGCTGAATAACCTTGCTTTTAAGCTCTGGATGAAACTGAACCCCAACAAACCACGGGTGATCTTCGACCTCTATAATTTCAGCTAAATTACGGCCGGGATTTACTCCCGTAGCGTGCATCCCAGCAGAAGCCAGCTGCTCCCGGTAGCTGTTATTAAGCTCAAAGCGATGGCGATGCCTTTCTTTTATTTCAAGAGATTTATATGCCTTTTCGGCTTTAGACCCTTTTTTTATTTCGCAATCGTACAAACCAAGTCGCATTGTGCCGCCGGTTTCCATACTTTGCTTTTGGTCTGGCATAATATCAATAACAGGATGAGGAGAATCGGGCTCGAACTCGGTGCTGTTTGCTTCTTTAAGACCGCATACATTTCGGGCAAACTCAATAACTGCACACTGCATACCGAGGCAAATACCAAAGAAAGGAATTTTATTAAGACGCGCATACTCAATGGAATAAAGTTTTCCCAGAATTCCTCTATGACCGAAGCCGGGTGCGACAAGTATGGCATGTAGCCCACTTAGTTTTTTGGCCACATTTTCTTCTGTAATTTCATCACTTTGTACCCAAACAATTTCAACCCTGCATTTATTTTCTGCACCGGCATGCTGCAGGGCTTCTACAATGGAAATATATGCGTCGCGGTGTTCAACATATTTACCAACCAACCCAATTTGAATTGTTCGTTTTGGGTTTTTAATAGCTACAACAAATTGCTGCCATCTCTTAAGCTCGGGTTTATCTTTACATACAAGCTCAAGTTTAGAAATAACCCTTTTGTCGAGGCCTTCTTCGAGCATCAAAAGGGGTACTTCATAAATAGACTCTGCATCTATAGACGCAATTACGTCTTCTATATCTACATTACAAAACTGAGCTATTTTCCTGCGAATGCCTTTATCGATGGGCACTTCGGCTCTGCAGACCAAAATATCTGGCTGTAAACCTATTTCATAAATAGTTTTAACAGAATGCTGTGTAGGCTTGGTTTTAAGCTCGCCAGCAGCTTTAAGGTATGGCACCAGGGTTAAATGAATAGACAGGGTATTTTTACGTCCCACATCAAACCTAAGCTGCCTCATTGCTTCGATGTAGGGCAAGCCTTCGATATCTCCTACTGTGCCGCCAACTTCTACAATAACTACATCAAACTCATCGCCGCTTCCCAGACTCAAAACACGCGATTTAATTTCATCGGTAATATGAGGCACAACCTGAACCGTTTTACCCAAATATGCGCCACTGCGCTCCTTCATAATAACATCATAATAAATACGACCTGTGGTCACATTATTTTTTTGCGATGTATTCACCCCCAAAAAGCGTTCATAATGGCCAAGGTCAAGATCGGTTTCTGCACCATCGTCGGTTACAAAAACTTCTCCATGCTCGTAAGGATTCATGGTTCCGGGATCCACATTGATATAAGGATCAAGCTTCTGAATTGTAACCTTAACCCCTCTGGCTTCCAGTAACTTACCAAGTGAAGCACAAATAATTCCCTTACCGAGAGATGATGTAACGCCACCTGTTACAAAAATGTACTTAGTTGTTGATGCCATGATTATTATTAATTCAGGTTTAGTAAGGCTATAGAAAAACGATGTGCTTTGCAGTTAAAGAAGGCAATCGTTGCCAATTTTTTTATACAATATTGCTGTGCGATGTATTTAAGCACTAAAGACCCAGCGATATGAGTTAGCCCCTTCACTATTTTCCTGAAGCTCATATTTTGAGAATTTGATCCAAAAAAAAAGCGGCTATTTATCCGCTCTTTTTTCTTCCAGGTATACAATAGCCTTTTTTAACTGTCTCCACTGAAAAAAAAGAAAGAACACATTAACCGCAAAAAAAATCATGATTGCGTTTAACCATGCGGTACTAAGACGTGTGATTTCGTAATAGAAGCTATAGCTAAAAAAAAGCACCACACCTACATTGAGCAAAAGCATAAGCCATATTTTTTTGAACTTGCTTTTTAAAAACTCAATCTGGTTATCTAAAGACAGCCCTTCTCCTGTTTTTCCCAGCTGTATTTGTATGAAGGTTTCCAACTTGTCTTTTTCTTGCATATGCAAAATGGGTAATTTTGGTATAGAAAAAAGAATCGGCAACACTTAATAATTTATTAAACGCTTTAAATAAAAAGCGGGCCGATTTCAATCGCTAAAAATAAGGAAAGTGACAATATCTACACTATATTTTTTAAAAAAGTCTGATATAATAAAAATCAAAGCAAGTGGCTAGTTTTTGTCTCGTATGGCTCTTTCTATCGCATCTCTGGCAAGATCACTTACACTTTTACGGCTGTTTATGATGTCATAAACCTGATATACACCAAGCATAGTAACCACACAGCCGAGTAAGCTCAATACTGCAGCCATCCAAATAGGTTCTACCAAATTTAAAATTGAAACCATAGTAACTAAAGAGCCAACCAACACCTGCAAAATACCGCTTAACAAATAAAAGATATTGATATCTTTTACCTTTCGGATTAATCTTTTCAGAGATTTGCCACCATTGGCTTTGGGCGAAGATTTCACCTCAGAGCCGCGGCCATCTGCAGGATCAAATTTATGCATGGTTATCATTGAATATTTGTAATTTCAGCCACTTTAAGTAATGAACTAAATATTAGGTAATAGTTAATTGAATATATCTATTTGAACTTCTGTTAGATACATTATTTTAGATTTAAAGATTGAGGCTTCTCCGATTAATCTCTAATTCGAAATTCATGTCTTCAAGCGTAAAATATAGTATTATAAAAACAGTTACTTATCTTAGTGTAACTTCGAATCTTCGTGACCTCGTGGTTCAAATTTGACTTTTCGGAGCGGGCTCAAGATCAATTGCACACAGCGTAACGGATTTAGCAATTCGCATACACTGAAATTAACTTTTGATCTGAAGTTGTTTTTGAAATTGTTTGCTAATCGTATTCAGACTCAGGTATGTCTTGACTATCATCTCACAGACATCTTGCCTAAAACCATTTTTTTGCTGAATAATGGATGTTAAAAAACAAAATATATAAAATACAACAGCATAAATGTATCTAAATACGACAACAGTGCCCAACTGTTTTGTTCTTTAAAACACAAAACAGCAGATTAATTGGTTCAGAATAGCCAACTTAATTAACAAAACAGATATTTTGCCAGTAATGTTCATCAATGTTTTTCTCAACGGCAAACACCGTCTATTTAAAGAATAAAAATTTGCCTTATTACTCACTTTGGTTTAATGCCACATAAATTATAACCTAAATTAATTATGTCTCAGGAAGAAAGCACACTCATTTTTGGAATACACCCGGTAGAAGAAGCTTTAAAAAACCCTTCGACCGGTATAGATAAAATTTATCTTCGAGAGGGCTCACGTTCAACTGCGCATCAACGCATTTTTGAACTTGCATCAACGAATAAGGTACCACTTATACAGGTTCCCGGTAGAAAACTCAACGAACTTGTTGGTCGTGTTAATGATCAGGGTGTTGTTGCACAGCTATCAGAAATATCTTATACCGAGCTGGAAGATTATATGAGCACCTTAGATATGAGCAGTAAACCAACTATTGTATTACTCTCTGAAATCGAAGATACACATAATTTTGGCGCAATTTTACGTACTGCCGCTGCAGCCGGAACAGACGCAATTATTGTACCTAAACACAGGCAGGCGCCCGTAAATGCCGTTGTATATAAAACTTCGGCCGGGACAGCAGGTAAAGTGCCTATTATACGAGTTACAAATATAAACCAAACCGTTAACCTGCTAAAAGATGCCGGATTTTGGTTTACCGGGCTAGACTCAGATGCTCCTGACGATATATGGACACATGATTTTGATTATCCGGTAGGCCTGATTATTGGAAGTGAAGGCAGCGGGATTCGAAAAAAAACACTGGAGCTTTGTGATTTCAGACTCAGCATACCCATGCAAAATAATGTCGAATCACTAAATGCTTCGGTTAGCGCGGCTGTAGTTCTTTATGAAATTTCACGCAAACGGTTCATAAAAAAATAAGCCCGTAACACTCTTACTTCGTAAGTATTACGGGCTATTAAAATAATTATATGATAGCAATAACCTTCTCTTATGGCATTTTCATCATGTAGCCAACGCCATGCAGAGTTACAAGATAGCGAGGATCGTCTGGATGCATTTCAATTTTAGAGCGCAGCTTGGAAATATGCACATCAACGGTTCGGGTATTAGTGCTGTACTCGTACCTCCACACATGCTCAAGAAGCGTATCTCTGGATACTGGTTCATTAGAGTTTGCAACTAAAAAGCGAATTAGCTCTACTTCGCGCGTTGTTAGCTCAATTTCTTTATCGGGCCGGTATACTTTGCTTTCATTCAGCTGAATACGAACTTCCCCTATATTAACAACATCTATCGGGCCGGGTTTACTGTAGGTATTAATTCTGCGCAGACGTGCCTGAATACGGGCAAGCAGCTCCTTAACTCCGAATGGCTTGGTCATATAGTCATCGGCACCAATGTTAAGGCCGGTAACTTTATCAATTTCCTGGTCTCTGGCAGTTAGCATGATAATAGGAAAGTTCATTTTCATATCCCTAACCTGTTTACATACTTCAAATCCACTCATGCCGGGAAGCATAATGTCAAGAAGCATCAAATCGGGTTGAAATTCGGGGATTTTGGCCAGTGCATCATTGCCATTTTCGACAATTGCTACATCGTAGCCTTCGTTTTCAAGGGTGTCGCGCAAGGTGAAAACCAAACTTGGCTCATCCTCTACGATCAGGATTCTTTTTTTAGACATACTCTGAGTTAACTTTTTTTTGATCAATTGCTTTGCCGTTTAATGAAATTTTGTTCGCTGCTGTAGCTGGAAAACTAATAGTAAAAATAGATCCTCTACCTGGCGTACTATCCAGATTAATTATTCCATTGTTACGTTCAGTCAGGTTTTTTACTATAGCCAAGCCTAAGCCGTGGCCTTTGGTAGTAGCCGTAAGTGTATCTTCAACACGATAGAATTTATCGAAAATCAGCTTTTGTGCATTTGCCGGAATACCCATACCCCGGTCGGCAACGGCTACATGTACCCTTTTATTTTTAAGGTAAACCTTTATACCCAAATACTTTTCGTTTGGAGAATATTTTACGGCGTTTTCTACAAGATTACCAAAAATAGTCTCAAAACTGATTTGATCCATTATTACCTGGGGTATATCATCTTCTATTTCCAGCTCGATTTTCACACCTTTTTGTAGAAGATAACTTTCTTGCTCAGTCAAATATTGTTTTACATGTTCGTCCAGCCTTAGTGGCACTGGTTTAAGCGTTAATTGGCCGGCTTCGTTGCGAGCTACATCAAGTAGCTTTTCAATCATCCTTTTGAGTCTTAATGACTCATTATAAATATGATGTCCGTAAGATTCAAGCCGTTCCGGAGTTGTTACTCTGCCATCCGCAAGATTTTCTCCGGCTGCCTGCATTACAGCAAGAGGTGTTTTAAGTTCATGCGTTACATTTGCTAAGAACGAAGCCTGTCGCATACTTAGTTCCCGTTCGCGTTGGGCTGTTACATACATAAAAACAAGGCTTCCCAAAAGTAAAAAAACGGCTACTGCAAGAAGGCTCACATTTCGTATAAGAGAGGCTTTCGAAGCAGCGGCTTCGGGAGTTTCAATATACCTCATCTTAATGTTCCAGTCTTCTAACATATTGGGAAAACGCTGAATATAATCCCACTCTGCCCGATAAAAAGAATCAGGATCGGGCGTATTGGAAAACACCATTTCACCACGAATCCAGTCGTCGAGCCAAATAGAAACACCTGAGGCATCAATTGTGCCAAATCGCCGCATGATATCACTACCAATAATTTCGGTAGCCAGATATTCTCTGTTTATCGGTAACGTAAGATAACCTATAATTTCGCGGTTTTCAGGGTTAAACATTGCGAAAGTTACCGTTCGATAAGAATCAAAAATAGAGCGTACGTTAAAACGAAAATCCGGTGCAAGCACATTCATTCTGGTTCGGGCCATACTAATTGCATCACAAACATAATCGGGAACATCTACAGTATAGGTGAACCTGCCCGAAATGTTATCGAACCGCTGAATAGAGAAGTCACCAGAACATGGCTCTGAACTCGCACTCATAAAGAAAGCTTCTCCATACAGCGGATCTTCAGCTATTTTTTGCGCGATCTCGTACATCTGTTCCGGAAAACCCTCTCTTTGTTGCTGCAACTCCTTAACCCGTTGCATATCTATACGCCATAAATCGCTTACTGGCAACCATGTTCGCGCACGCACACCAAGTACCAAATCTTCCAGTTGTTCTCTTTGTTTATCAACAGACGATTCTACCGCGCTTATGTGCAGTGCGTACAACGAGAACAGATTCATACCGGTTAAAGCAAGAATAGCCGTTATCCCCATAGCAAGCAGCGCAAATCTGAATCGCGAAAATTTCTTCATCTTCAAGGGTTATATAGTTGAATTTCAAACTCTAACGGAAATTTACAAAATTAATTTTACAATTCAGTAACCCGTTCCCATTCCCAATTGTAACGTTTTGTGTTCAAGTTTATTAATCCTGTGCTGTTTAGTAAAAAGGCTTTGAAAAGCCGTGAAAAAATGCTGTATCAATGCTCTAACAAAACCAAAAAATGACCCCAACACCTCCTGCACTTATATTCAATGTTACAAGCATAAAAACAGAGTTTAAAATAATTAACCTAAGGCTTTTTTTATTTTTGATTCAATACATGTAGCTGCCGCGGAACTTTATTCCAATTTATTTGTTTAAACAAATATTAACACTGTATACTACAATTCCCGCAACACATTCGCCTTAACAGCGCACGACATTTTATATTTTATGCCGGTATTACTATTTCGTACTGAAATTGGCGCATTAAGGCACAAATAATGTGGGGACCTCAACCTAAAAAACTAAACTTTAAGAAGTATGACTATCCAGGAAAAAGTTAAAAAACTCAACGAAATGATTTTAAGTGGGAAAGCTTTGGATGCATTTGAAGAGTTCTATCACGAAGACATAGAAATGAGTGAAAACGGGCAAGATGTTCGTAAAGGCAAAGATGCCAACAGAGATTTCGAAGTCGATTTTTTTAGTAAAATTACGCAGTTCAATGGTGCTGAAGTTATTAATGTCGCATTTGGTGATAATGTAAGCATGGTAGAAATGCACTTCGACTATGTACATAGCGAATGGGGCCACAAAAAATTTACTCAGGTTGGAGTTCAGGAGTGGAAAGATGGCCTAATAATCAAGGAAACTTTTTATCACGGCTAAAATTTCATTCCGCTATTTAATCTGATTAAAGCCCCGGCATTCATTTGTTGGGGCTTTTTTTATTATAGAATTACTCGGAAATCCACCTCTGAAAGTGAAATAGATCTACTAATTAACAACTACTTATCAATTAAAAGATGCAACCATGTTGCATTTGCAGCAGAGCCATTGTTAAAATTGAACAATAACATTTTACATCTAGTAAAGAGTTCGATCGAAATGGATTTAATTTTGCTCAATTGAGAAGATGGTTTTACTTTAATGTGTCCATTTATTCAAATAATGCAAAAGTATCTATATGTATCTATCAGAAACCATAAAGTTTAGTCTGAAGATGCTGTTCTTTCTTTTACTCGCGGGTGCCTTTACTACGGCATCATTTGCGCAGGAACAGATTGAGTGGCACGAAGGCTACATCAAAATAAAGATTAGCGAACAGGCTAAAAACCAGCTTGACGCGTCTCTATTGAGCGAAACATCTCAGTTAACCGGCATATCCTCCATAGATGCACTAAATGCCCAATTTAGCGTACAATCTATGGAGCAGGTGTTTGTAACCGACCCCCGATTCGCAGAAAGACATCGTGCTTACGGCCTCGACCGCTGGTACAGACTTCAGTTCGATAATTCATTTTCGACCGATGCCGCTATACAATCTTTTTCTTCTATTGCAGAAATAGAAGTTGCCGAGCGTATTTATAAGAGACATCTCATTGGCAATGTTTTAAACAACGAAGAAATCCAGGATTTGCTGGATTTCAACGACCCCAGACTGGCGGAGCAATGGCACTACAATAATACCGGCCAGACAGGCGGTACCCCTGGTTCCGACATTAGCTTGTTTCAAGCCTGGGGACTCACTACCGGTAGTTCTGATATTATCGTAAAGGTAATGGATTCCGGTTTTGATCAAAATCATCCCGACCTGCAGGGCGTTCTTTGGGAAAACCCGGTTCCGGGCCCCGGTAACGGCTTCGATGGTGACTTTCACGGGTGGAATTTTGTTAACAATACCAATAATATTCAGGATCAGGACGGCCACGGATCGCACGTAAGCGGTACAATAGCTGCACGTAACGATAATGGAGTTGGTGTTGCAGGTATCGCAGGTGGTACAGCCGATGAAGCAGGTGTACGCATTATGGTTGCCAGAGTTTTTTCTGGTCCGGGTAATACCCCCGGTGGTTTCCCGCAGGGTTTTGTTTACGGTGCCGATAATGGTGCAGTAATTTCGAACAATAGCTGGGGTGGCGGTGGTTTTTCTCAGGTACTCAATGATGCTATAGATTATTTCCGTGATAATGCTGGTTTCGATGAAAACGGAAACCCATCCGGTCCGGTACAGGGTGGTGTTATTTTCTTCGCTGCAGGTAATAACGGCAGTTCTAACCCATCGCAGCCTATTGCATCTAACCCGGAAGTTATTGCGGTAGCCTCTACCGGCCATAACGATCAAAAAGCATGGTACTCTCAATACGGTTCCTGGATAGATATCTCTGCCCCCGGTGGCGAGACCAATACCGTTGCCAATCAAGGGGTACTAAGCACCAATGTTGGTGGCTATGCCTTCTTCCAGGGTACTTCTATGGCATCTCCGCACGCTGCAGGTGTTGCAGCTCTGGTTGCCTCTAAATATCCGGGACTCACCAACGAAGAAATCGTGCAACGCATGATTTTTACAGTTGATGACATCGAAGCCGCAAACCCAAACTTCCAGGGGCTTATGGGTGCCGGTCGCGTAAACGCTTTTCGCGCTTTAGAAGAAGATGATGGCGTACCGCCTGCCTCAATTCAGGATCTGCAAACCGTTGGATTTATAGCAGAAAATTATGTTGATTTAAGCTGGACCGCTCCGGGAAGTAGTGGAGATGAAGGCCAGGCTTTTGGATATGATTTACGCTTTTCTACAAGCCCGATAAACGCTGGTAACTTCGACAGCGCAGATCAATTTGATCTCCCCTTTAACCCTTCGGCCTCAGGCACACTGGAGCAGGTTCGTGTAGATGGTTTAGAACCACAAACAACCTACTACTTTGCAATTAAAGCCAGAGACCTTTATGCCAATTTTTCCGACATTTCTAATGTAGTGAGCGCCACAACAGATGGCTCTCCGGAAATAAGTCTAAGTGCTACACAATTTAGCGCAGAAGTTGAAATTGGCGAAACAGAAGACCAAACACTTGTTATAAGTAATACAGGTGAAGGACTTCTAACCTACATTTTCCCATCATACGTTAATAACAGACTATTTACCGGCGAAAATGCAGCTCCTCTTAAAACCAGCGTTACAGCAGATTATGCCAGTGCCTCCAGCAGTCGCGAGAAGACTGAGCGTTCTATTTTTGCCAGCTATTTAGATGGCAGTCTTGCTACGCCTAACCGTTACGAACAACTGGTAATCAGCCGTTTCCAGCAGCTTATTGCAGAAGATCAGGCAAACAATATGCCTGGTTTACAAAGCGATGAGTCTGTTGTAATCGAATTTGAAAACCTTACTGGTTCTGGTGGTGAATTTTTTGATGTAACTGGTGATGGTTTCTCCGGCGAGTTAACTGCCGTTGTTGCAGATTTTGTAATTAACAGCGCCGAAGGCGGAACATGGGCGAACGATTTTGCCGTACTGTTTACAACTTCAGACGAAATTACCACAGAATCTGTTGTTCTTCAGGTAGGTGGATTAACCGTTTACGGTCCTGCAGGCAGCCGTATACCATGGGGTACAGGTTCGTCTGGCGCGCCGGGCACACCTGTAAACACAACTATAAATATACCTACTCCACTTGATGTAGAAGATCTGCATATTTGGTTGGGACATGGCTGGAACCCCGGTGGTAGTAGCAGCTGGACTGGTTCTGTAGAGCTTGTTGGCGTAAGCGATTCGCCTGGTTTCATCAGCGCTATTACACCTGCATCCGGCTCTATTCCTGTTGGTGAATCTGTTGAAGTAACAATCACCTTTGATGCAACCGAGATTGTTGCCGGCGTTTATGAGGCGAACACTAACCTCATCAGTAACGACCTTAGCAACACATCGCAGCGTATCGATTTCTTCCTGCAAACAGCAGGTGGTCAAGCGGTTGTTTCGAGCTCTGCAGATGAACTCGATTTCGGCAACGTTTTTCGTGATAACTCCAAGACCTTGGGTTTCACCCTGGTTAATAACGGTACAGCACTGGCAGAAATCGACGCTATTACATCATCATCAGATGTTTTCAGCGTTTCTGATGCAGGTGGCTTTATTCTTGCACCTGGCCAAAGCCGTTCTGTAGAAGTTACTTTTACACCAGATGTAATCGCCGAATTCAACGAATCGCTTACCATTACTGGTAATAACGAGTCTGGCGATATAGTTATTAGCCTGCTTGGTGCCGGTACTGAGGTGCCATCTATTGCGGTTGACCCGTCGGTACTTGAGTCTACCCTTGCAGGCGGTGAAGAAACTGTAGAAACCTTCACCATAATAAATGAAGGCGACGGTCCGCTCGACTTTATCTTTCCTGCCTTTATTGCTGAAAGACTTCTGCTCAACGATCCGGCGTTTGCCGCATATACTTCGTTGCTTCGTACCCATGCTACATCTGTAGCAACTGAAACAACCGAAGCCGATACGTTTGCCCGTTTTACGGTAGAACGTTATCTAAACGGCTATTTGAATAACCCCAATACGGATGAAGAAAGAATCATTAACCAGTATTTGGATCAAATTAATGCCGAAGCATCTGCTGGAAACAGCGGAGCATCAATTCTAAATGATGAAGGATTTACCATCGAGTTCGAAAACTTCACTGCCTCTGGCGGCGAGTTTATGATGGTTACTAATGAACTTAACGGAGAAATGGATGCCGTTGTAGCCGACTTCGTAATTAACTCTGCCGATGGCGGTACATGGGCGAACGATTTTGCTGTTCTGTTTACGACAAGTGGCGAAGTTTCTCCCGAGAGTGTAGTACTACAAGTGGGCGGATTAACAAATTATGGCCCTGCAGGTAGCCGCATCGCCTGGGGAACTGGTAGTTCAGGAGCACCTGGAACAGCCGTTCAAACTACCATAGAAATACCAAGCCCGCTCGATATGGAAGGGATAACCGTTTGGATTGGTCACGGATGGGATCCGGGAGGATCGAGCAGCTGGTCTGGAAACGTTGTTTTAAGTGGCATATCTACAGGCATGCCTTTCATTACAGATATTTCGCCAGCTTCGGGCAGTGTAGCTGCAGGACAATCGCTCGAAATTAGCGCCACATTTAATGCAGATGGCTATCTTGGCGGAACCTACGAAAGCGAAATCCTGATAAGCAGTAACGACCCGCAGCAGCCAGAATTCATTCTGCCGGCTGTAATGAACGTAACCGGCTCTGTAAGCATCGAATTAAGTGCCGAAGAGCTAGACTTTGGGTCGCTGTTTTTATCAGAAGAAAGATCTCTTTCCCTGGTTATTTCCAACACAGGAAACGGTGTACTTGAGATTAGCGATGTTGCCGTAGACCATGCAGATTTTTCTGTATCGGAAGATGATTTCACAGTGCCTCCTTTTGGAAGCGTTGAGTTACCCGTAACGTTTACTGCAACCGAGCTTGGCGAGAGAAACGCCACTCTAAGCTTTTCTTCTAACGATGAAAATAACGAAAGCCTTAGTGTTGCCCTTACCGCTTCTGTAGTGGAAACTCCACTTGCAGGAGTAAGCCCGGAAAGCCTCAGTGCAGAACTTGATGCAGGAGATTCTACAACGGTAGAGCTTACTGTAAGTAATGAAGGTTCAGGATCGCTTGAGTTTGTCTTCCCCGATTTTGCCGTAGCGCGTGCGCTTCAGCATACAGACCGGGAAGCATTAATGCTGCGCGATAAGCTCATTAATCGCCTAATTTCAGCTACGGCTGGAAGCCAGGAAGAAATCGAGAATAGTCAGCTTAGAACTCTAACTGAAATGGTAAGAAGCGGCAACACCAGCCAGCTTTCTGCTGAGCAGCTTAGCAGAGTTCAAAGCTTCCTTGAATCATTAGAAAATGATTCCAAGGCAGATAAGGACGCTTCTCTACTTAGTGATGACGGCTTCCTGGTTGAGTTTGAATCTCTTTCTTTAAGCGGTGGCGAATTCATTACCGTAGCACAAAACCTGAACGGTGAACTAACAGCAGTTTCGGCTGATTTTGTTCTGAATGCATCTGAAGGCGGTACATGGGCCAGCGACTTTGGCGTTCTGTTTTCAACAGTACCCCTTGAAGATGCTTCGACTATAGATCCGGCAACGGTTGTATTGCAGGTTGGCGGGTTTTCAGACTTTGGCGCCACACCACGTATTGTATGGGGCGTAGGTAACACTGGCACACCCGGCACACCCGTACAAACAACGATTAATATTCCAACCCCGCTTAATGTAGAAGACTTGTATGTTTCTATTGGAAACGCATGGGCAACTTCACCAAGTGGCACATGGTCTGGTAATATTACATTACAGGGCGTTGCCCCTACCGTACCGTTTATTACTGCCGTAGAGCCAGTATCCGGTATGGTAGAGAGCGGTTCATCTGTTTCTGTTATGGTTACGATCGATTCTATGGATTTGATCGGCGGCGTTTACGAAGACCTGCTGGTGTTTACCAGTAACGATCCTGTGAATCCGCAGATAGATGTACCCGCCACACTCACCGTAATTGGGTCACCTGAAATCAGCCTTGATCCTGAATCTATCGATTTTGGTCAAATTGCTGAAGGACTGGTATTAACCCAAACCGTAACGGTTACAAATACGGGTACAGATGTGTTGGCTGTTACTTCTGTAGTAAGCAACAGCGGAGAGTTTCAGGTTAATGCCGATGCATTTGAACTTGCAGTGGGCGAATCTGAAGAAGTTGATATAACTTTTGCTCCTGGTTCAACCGGTTCATTTTCGGGTACTGTTGTATTCGAATCGAATGCAGGCGACGCCACTGTAGATGTAAGCGGAACCGGTATCGTACCCGGCCTGCTAAGCATAGACCAAGATAGCTTTACCTTTACGGTTGCACAGGGCAGCAGTACTAACTTTAGCTTTACGCTATCTAACGAAGGTGAAGCCGATCTTTCTTATTCTATCTCAGGTGGCATTGTTGCCGATGAAAGCAGAATAGTGCCCGTTATTGGCGAGGCAACCGTTTTCAACTCAGAAAATGGCACAAGCCGTGCCCGTAATAACGCACAGCAGGGCTATACCCTTTCTGCCGGTAATGAATCCCTGATGAGCACACCGCCATCCGGTAGATCACAACTCGTGGAGAACGCTCCTTTTGTTAACCGTGGCATACTAAACGACGAACTGGTACTATCTCATTCTGTATCTCAAGTAGTACAGGAGCTAAACGGCGTTCGTTGCGGAAGCGCAGCAGGAACTGCCGAAAACAGCTATATGAGAACCTATACGCTCGCCGATTTTGGAGTCGAAAGCGACTTTGATGTTTCGGCTGTACAATTCGGTCTTGAAAGTATAACCGGCACAATTACAATGGAGGCCAGAATTCACCTTCTCGAAGGTTCACTGAACTTCAGTAATATGACGTTGCTCGGCACCTCTTCGATAACTACAGTAACTAGCTCACAAGATCTGCAGGTTATTACGATTCCTGTAGAGGCCGAAGTACCTGCTGCTTCTACACTCGTTGTAGAAATTGTTGTTTTCGAGCAATCAGGATCTGACTTCTTCCCCGGCACCAACGATGCCGGCGAAACGTCTCCATCTTACATTGCGTCGGACGCATGCGGGATTACACAGCCCACATCCTACAGCTCTATTGGTTTCCCGGATGCACACCTGGTACTGAATGTAGTAGGAAATGCCGGAGACGGGCTGTTTACTTTCGAACCTTCTTCTGGTACCATTGCAGCTCAAGGTTCTGATGCCATTGCCGCAACGTTAAATGCAGAGGAACTCGAGCCTGGAACCTACAATGCAGAAATAGTAGTGCAGACCGATTCGCCTGCAACGCCAGTAGCTGTAATACCTGTTACTATTACCGTATTACACGATGACGAAGATCTTCAGGCTATTACCTTTAAACTGGATATGAGTATTCAGGAAGATTTAGGAAACTTTATGCCGGAAGTAGGCGATGAAGTATATATTCGCGGTAGTTTTAACGATTGGTCGGTTGTTGAAGGTGAGGCTCTTGTACCAGATGATGATGGCATTTACCATGTAGTGCATCACTTTACAGAGCCAGCCGGATCGGAGCATGAGTACAAGTACTTTATTGTTGCCGGAGACGGCCGAAGCCTGCCTAACGATGGTTGGGAAGACGATTCAGTTGGCGAAGGCGGTACAAATAACCGCATTCTTACTCTAACCGGCGAAAGCCACACTCTTGATGTTGTTTTCTTTAATAATGTTTCGAGTGTAAGCACCGAACCGGAAACGGATATGCCAACGGAGTTTGCGCTTAATCAAAACTATCCTAACCCGTTTAACCCAACTACGAATATAGCATATGCTCTGCCGGAAGCTTCTGAAGTTCGTCTGGAAGTTTTTAACCTGCAGGGACAACTCGTAGCTGTACTTGTAAATGGTCAGCAGAATGCCGGCCATCATACGGTTGTATTTGATGCTAACCGCCTTGCCTCGGGTATGTACCTGTACAGGTTACAGGCTGGCAGCTTCGTTCAAACACAAAAAATGATGCTGGTTAAGTAATAAATTACATCCTGGATTAGCCCGGGCTCAACGCAGGGTTACTTCTAGTTCTTTTAAGGGTGATGAATCTTCGGATTCATCACCCTTTTTTTTTAAAATAAAAGGTCTTGATACAATTCGGGAATCTGACTATTGCAATAAAAATTGATCCAAAACTGCCGTACCACGTCTACTGAAATCAACAAAAAAAGGAACGGAGACAGAAATAAATTCAGAATCAAGGTTTAAACGGTTTAAACTCATATTGCCAAATTTGTTCAAAAACGGGCATTTTGGGTATATTAAGCCATATTTAAGATTCGCTCTGTACAAATGTAAACCTTCTAATTTTTATCGCATGTCCGTTAAGCAATCCATAGATGCGAGCCAGGTACATAAAGTGCTCGGTCGCAGAATTCTTGCCGATGGCTTTGATATGGTTCTAGACCTGGATTTAAGTGAAGGCCCGTACCTTCATGATTCCAAGTACAACAAACGATATCTCGACTTCTTTACTTTTTTCGCTTCCAATCCGATTGGGATGAACCATCCTATGATGAAAGATCCCGATTTTATTAATAAGATCGGTAAGGTGGCTTTAAATAACCCATCTAACTCGGATGTCTACACGCTTGAAATGGCAGAATTTGTAGACACTTTCGATCGTGTTGGAATACCTTCCTATATGCCATATGCTTTTTTTGTTGCCGGTGGTGGATTGGCTGTAGAAAACGCTCTTAAAGTTGCCTTCGACTGGAAAGTGCAGAAGAACTTTGAAAAAGGCTACCGTATGGAAAAGGGCCATAAAATTTTGCACCTGGAGCAAGCCTTTCATGGCCGCACCGGCTATACTATGTCTCTGACTAACACAGAGCCAAATAAGGTAGCCAGATTTCCTAAGTTTGACTGGCCAAGAATCAGTAACCCGAAAATGAAATTTCCGGTTACCGACGCTAACAACATTGAGGTTGCTGAAGCTGAAAGTAAAGCTCTGGCTCAGGCAGAACGCTATTTCGAAATGTATAAAGATGAGATTGCAGGTATTATTCTTGAACCTATACAAGGTGAAGGAGGAGATAATCAGTTCAGGCCACAATTTCATCAGGCATTGCGTGACCTGGCCAATAAACACGAAGCACTTCTTATTTATGATGAAGTACAAACCGGCGTTGGCTTAACCGGCAAATTCTGGTGTCATCAGCATTATGTAAAGCCGGATATTCTCGCATTCGGTAAGAAAGCGCAGGTTTGCGGTATTTTGGCAGGCGAACGAATAGATGAAGTGAAAACAAATGTTTTTAAAGTATCTTCCCGTATTAATTCTACCTGGGGTGGTAACCTGGTAGATATGGTTCGTTTTCAGCGCTACCTTGAAATCATAGAAGCTAATAAGCTCGTAGATAACGCACATAACGTTGGCAGCTATCTGCTTGATAAGCTTGTCGCCTTTACCAACGAGTACGAATATGTTACCAATGCTCGTGGAAAAGGCCTCATGTGTGCTTTCGATTTCCCAGACCATCATTCCCGTGCAGCCTTTACAGATGAGTGCTACCAAAACGGTCTGTTGATTCTACAATGTGGCACGCATTCGGTTCGCTTCAGGCCACCGCTTACTGTAACTAATGATCACATAGATGAAGGCATGGCCATCATTGAAAAATCGTATAAGAGCGCTGTTTCAAGATGCCCTGTCGTACACATGAGAAATTACAAGCAAAGCGAAAACGGTAAACATTAAATTAAGCTTACTGCCCGGTTCGAAATATCTGAGCTTAACGTTTTTTACATAAAAGCCCGTCTGAATATAGATTCAGACGGGCTTTTTGCTTTATAGGAAAATACAGGCCGCGAAAGCATTCCTGAAATTTATTTCATCATCACCAGAACAAAGCTAAACCATCTGATGAGAATCTGGCTGTATCACTATTTCATTAAGGACAGAATTTCCCGGCTGAGTAGCGGCATAGTAAATTGCTTTTGCTACTTCATCTGTAGTTAGCATTTTATCTCGCTGTACTCTCATATCAATTACATCAGAATCCCAGAAACCTGTATCTACGCCACCAAGATACATTAAAGTATACTTTATATTACTTCTTCTGTGCTCGTCTACCAGCGCCTTTGTGAAGCCTGTAACAGCATACTTACTAGCGGAATATACGGATGAGCCTTTCATAACTGCTTTCCCCAAAATACCGGGTATCATTACAACTTTACCCTGCTTGGCTGTAGCCATATGCCTTACCACAGATTGTGTGACCAAAAAAGTACCATAGATGTTAACGTCAAATACTTCCTTAGCGCGTTTAGGATCGACATCCAGCAGGGGCTGTATAAGACCGAGGCCAAAAGCATTTACCAAAATATCAATTTTACCCAGTTCTTTAATCACATCATCGGTCATTCGGTATACCGACGACATATCGGTAGCATCAAAAGACGCTACATAAGCCTCGCCTCCACTTCCGTTTATTTCTTTAGCTACTTCTTCAGCCTTTTCTTTATTTCTGGCTGCTAATACAATCTTGGCTCCTGCTTTCGCAAATAATTTTCCTGCTGCTGCACCAACACCACCCGATCCACCTGCTATTAATACTACCTGATCTTTCATACTATTTGCCTTATTCATTTAATTTTGGGATTACTATTCTTGCATCCTGTACAGACTCTTCTCTTTTTTCGTCATAAATTAATCCAATAGCTTGAGCCAGTACATGCATTACCTTTAGAAATTTACTATTTGATCACACAACAGTTAAACCCAAATAACTGTTCCGAAGCAATTTTTATGTTCTTCAGATCACTATTCAACATTAAGCATTGAATAAAAATCAGATTCTGATGTCAACGCTTTTTCGCTATCAAATGTTAAAAGGTACTTTGCTCAAACATCATTCGCTGGTCTTCCTACTTGTTGCAGAAATTTAATCTGCGAATTTACAGACTATGCTTCGTTTTTTTATTTATTCAGAAGTTAAAAGACAGAAGGTTTTTCAAAGTGTATATAGTGATTTTAATTATAGAACCGTTGTCTTAATCTTTTAACGAGCTATTTAAATCAAACTTTTATAAAATTAATTTCAGACACTTTTAATAGCATTAAATCATGAGCAACAGCAAAGATAGCAGTACCCCAAAACTAGACGAAGGAGATATATCCCGAATCATTGAAATGGCTTGGGAAGACAGAACCCCGTTCGAGGCTATTGAATTTCAATATGGTTATAAGGAGAATGAGGTGAGAGAAATAATGCGTACTCACATGAAACCATCCAGCTTTAAAATGTGGAGAAAACGCGTTAGCTGTCGTATAACCAAGCACAGAAAGCTCAGAAAGGATGATGTAACCCGGTTTAAAGCTCCGGGTCAGAAATAGACTTACTCTGCTTATACTTTTGATGATAGGCTAATAAAATATTATGCACCAAATAATGAGTTCAAGAACCGAAGACAAAGTTTGTTTTACACCCCCATATTTAGACTTATCTGCAAACCCTCATTTTCAATTCCCCTCAGTAGTTTTTTGATATTCATTCAATTAGAATAAAAAAATCCCCGAACGCCAGCACATGGTATTCGGGGATTTTTTTCTACAATTGATCTGAATTTAAGAACTTCGAGTTTGTTTTCGTTTATTCGTGCCCCCATGGAGCAGGCGGAACATTAACAGCTTGGGTCAAATCAAAGTCTACACGCCAAGACCACTCCCCACCTCGATGGGTTCCATAAACATAGCGAACACCTGGCTCGATAATAATTCTCCATCCTCGATATAAACCCGTTTCTTCGGTTCTTTCAAAAGATATAAACTCCATAGTGTTGGGGTCTGGCTCTACATGAACCGGACCACCGTACATAGTAAAATCGTCTGGTTCTCCATTAGGTTTACGATGATCGTGCCTGAGATCTATTCCGTCCTCAGTACGAGTAAATATCCAGGTTCTTGATCGATCCCAGCTGCCATCCATTTTTTGTATATGGAACGGCATCTTTACCTGATCTTCGCCACATTCTCTAAAATGTACCAACAAGAGTTCATCACCTTCAAGCATATCGTCGCCTTCAGGCTCTAAGGTTAATCTGCCTTCGAATGCATCACCACAATGATAACTCAGATTAGTTAAAAACAAATCATATGCAGAGACATCTTCTGCAAGATTCTCTAATGGTATTGTTTCCGTTTCTTCTGATTCGCTGTTACAGGCCGTAAAGCTAAATAAAGGCGTTAAAATCAAAACACAAGCTGCGCGCAGAAAATTATTCATCATATATCTGAGTCTTTCTTTTTAATTGAATCAGCATTTGATTCTGCTTTAGTGTCTTTATCTGCTTCTTCCGGAGCCGGCTTATCATTAACAGACTCAACAGCAGACGATTTCTTTTCTTTACCGTTAGCGGCAGCACTATCTTCGAGATAGTTTTGCAGAGAATCATCTTTATTAATCTCAGATTCATTCTCAGCTTTTACATCCGTATCTGAGCCGGCAACGTTTTCTCCTTCAGTGCTTTTCTCAGAGGAAGCCCCATTAACATTACCGTTATTAGCTTTAAGATCTGCGCTCTTGAAAGGGTATCTACCACCCGGGCGATCTCCGAGCATTTCGACAAGATCTTTTGCTCCAAGAATTTCCTTTTCAAGAAGCGTTTCTGCCATCTGTGTCATTTTTTCGCGATGATCAAGCAATAGCTTTTTAGTGCGTACATGGCATTCGAGCACAATTTGCTTAACTTCTTCATCTATAAGCTGAGCGGTAGCTTCAGAATATTTCTTATTAAAACCAAACATTCCACCTTCGCTTTGTGAGTCATAGTATGAGACGTTGCCTATTTTTTCGCTCATTCCGTAAACTGTAACCATAGAAAGAGCCATATTGGTAATTCTTTCAAGATCATTTTGGGCGCCGGTAGAAATTCTTCCAAACTCAATTTCTTCAGCTACACGACCACCAAGCAACGCACATATTCTGTCCGTCAGTTCTTCTCTGGTCATTAAAAAACGATCTTCGGTAGGTGTTTGGAGTGTGTAACCAAGGGCAGCGAGACCACGGGGAACGATAGAAACTTTCATAACCGGATCTGTATGCTCCAAAAACCAGCCAACTATAGCATGTCCGGATTCGTGATAAGCAACAATTCTGCGCTCATTAGGGCTAATGATCTTGTTTTTCTTTTCCAAACCAGCAACAACCCGCTCTATCGCATCCTGGAAATCGATCATTTCAACATGCTTTTTGTTTCTTCGTGCAGCGAGAAGTGCGGCCTCATTGCACATATTGGCCAGCTCGGCGCCTGCAAAGCCCGGAGTTTGAGAAGCCAACATATGGGCATCAATATTTTCGTCTGTCTTAATCTTGGTCATGTGTACCTTTAAGACAGCTTCACGGCCTTTAAGATCTGGACGATCGATCAAAATTTGACGATCGAAGCGCCCGGGTCTCAATAATGCGGAGTCAAGTATGTCGGCACGGTTTGTGGCCGCCATTATAATTACACCTTTATTAGTATTGAAGCCATCCATTTCTGAAAGCAGCTGGTTAAGCGTATTTTCTCTTTCGTCATTAGAGGCAGCCATAGCATTTTTGCCACGGCTTCTGCCAATTGCATCTATTTCATCAATAAAAATAATGCAGGGTGCTTTTTCCTTAGCTTGTTTAAAAAGGTCCCTCACACGTGCCGCGCCTACACCAACGAACATTTCCACAAAGTCGGAACCACTTAAAGAAAAGAAGGGCACATCTGCTTCGCCGGCTGTTGCTTTGGCCATAAGAGTTTTTCCGGTTCCCGGTGGGCCCACTAGCAACACACCTTTAGGAATATTACCACCCAGAGTTGAAAATTTTTCAGGTGATCTGAGAAACTCAACTATTTCTTCAACTTCTTCTTTAGCTTCTTCCAGACCTGCAACATCCTTAAATGTGACCTTATTTTCTCCCTGCTTGTCGTACAAGGCCGCTTTATTTTTACCAATATTCAGAACCTGTTGGCCGGGATTCATGCGTTTAAAGATGAAAATCCAAAACAAAATTATAAGACCTATTGGTATAAGCCATATAAAAAGACTACCAAACCAGTTTTCATCTATTCGGGCGTCGTAACGTACATCGTTGTCATCGAGTAAATCCCGAATACGATCTCCCTGTATCATTGTAGCTGTAAAGCGATTACCGGCATCGGGAGATCCGGATACCCATCTTTGGGAAGTTTCTTCGGGTTGGCGCCCAACATGCCCGGCATCTACAGCCGATTGGCGAAAAGTGCCTTCTATTTGAACGCCATTAACAATCGTAACTTTTTCGACATAACCTTGCCTTACATTTTCCAGAAACTCACTATACTCTACGCGCGTAGAGTGATCCTGAGAAAATGCGAAAATCTGAATTACGATAAGACCTACCAATATTGCAACGTAAATCCAAATGGGAAACCTTGGCCCTTTGTATTTGCTTTCTTCTTTAGGTTTTGGGGGCACGTTTGACTTGTTATCAGACATTGAAGCGAATTAATGATCAATTATAGGCTTAACCAGAAACAGTTTATTTACCGTACTGGCTTAAATAATATTGTAAACAGTAACAGAGGTTTTGATGTGGTTCTAAACTATCTTTTGTAGATTCCTGAACCAATGAACAAAAAACACATTCTTTAAACCTCTGTTTATCTAAGTTCGGTTACTAAACGCATATTCTTTGGTTTTGATTCACGCATAGGTGTTAAAGATAAATAAACAAAAAACGAGTTGTGGAGCAAAAATTCATTCTCCATCAACGATTTTAAAGACAAGCACCATTAAACTTTACAGTCCTGAAAACTAAGAGTGTGCAGATTCAACCGTTCAACTCTAACAATTTGATCAGAAATCTAATCTATAAACTCTATTAGCTGAGACATTGTAAAGCTTTTTATTTCCATTAGCGTGATGTTGATGAGTAACTGTCTGCCTTAGAAGATTTAAAGAAACCCCAATAAGGAAAGCTTTAACTACCATCGACTTTCCAGTTTTTCCCGAAAAAGAATCAAGTATGCTATATGGCGTTTTTTGATAAAGGAATCAATTTTTACAATATACGAATAATTGCAAAGCGAAAAGATACTTGATCTATTCTCTATCCATAGCACATAAGCCCATTAAACGCAAAAACGCTCCTTATAAATACTTATCGAATAAGCTACTATTTTAGATAAACGTTGTTTTACCTGAGCTACATACATTTTAATTCAAACTAAAAAAAGCACGTGTAATAACTCTATTTTAATCATCTTAATCCAAGCCTAGGGAACAGAAATATTATTTCAGTGTCATGAGATGACCCTCTGCGGTTTGCAACTTAACCCCGAAGTCTCTTGATTCTACTTTACCAATAACAACAAAGTCCCGAAAAATATCACTGAATTTTTCAACATCTTTTTCTGATAATGTAAATAGTAATTCGGCGTCTTCTCCACCATAAAGAATAAACTCATCAATATCTTTTTCCAGTTCGTCTGCAGCGAAGCGCGTATCCGGACTTACAGGAATTGCGGCTTCAAAAACTTTACAGCCTAAATGAGATGCCTCCATCAGCTCAGAAAGTGTTGTTGAGAAGCTTTTAGTAAGATCGGCCATTGCTGTAGGCAAAACACCAGAATCTGCAAAAGCTTGAATACAATCAAGCCTTGCGCTTGGCATTAACTGTTTTTGAATTACATATTCAAACATATCCAGTTCAGGATTCATAACTACTTCTCCAGACGACTCAAAATGGCGTTTTTCCCTAAGCAGAATCATCAGCCCACAGCTTGCAGCACCAAGATCGCCAGTTACACAAATTGCATCTCCTTCATTAGCTCCTGATCTGTATACAGGCACTTTTGCTTTACCAAATGCTGTGATGGATACAGATGCTGTTTGAGAAGCGGCAGCAAGGTCGCCACCGGCTAGCGAAATATCATACTTATCGCAAGCCCTTTTGACACCCGAATAGAACTCTGCGATCATCTCGACCGAGTATTTACTGGTTAGCGCAAGGTTAATAAGCACCATTTCAGGTTTTCCATTCATGGCTAAAATATCGGATACCGCCAGTGAAACAAGCTTAAAACCCAGATGCTTAAGAGGTGTATAAACAAGGTCGAAATCAACGCCTTCAGAATAAATTTCTGAGGAAATAAGAGGGTAATTATTATCCGATGAAGTTAATACCGCGGCATCATCTCCGATTGCGGTAATTAGATGCTTTTGCTGCCTGGGAAAAAGTTCAGAAATCTGGCGAATGAGAGCACCGCGACCGACAGATTCAATTGGCGTAAATCGAATTTCCGACATAATTAGGATAAATTAAATTTGAAATAAACAGATTTATAAGTTCGCTGCCTGATTTTACAGTGCATAACTATTGCTGAAATGCTGGGTGAGAAACCTTTGCAAAGCCAGTCTTTTCCTGACTTCTTACTTGAAACAAAAAAATATCCGAACAGATTGCCTGTAGTCTGGCTTTATTATTGCCGGAAGGTCGAATACAAACAAATTGCTACTTTCGAAAAGTCCACAACTATCATAAGAGCTATTTTTAGCGTAGGAAATAGGCTGAAACTTTTTCAATTAATGGCACATCATATAATAGAAAAAGGCTGTACATAAAGTATGCACAGCCTTAAACTATAAAATGGTACAAGTACTTAGAAGGCTTCGGCTCCCTGTGCCCTGCGGGTAGAATAGTTAATTCTAAGCGCATCTGCTAGTCGCAGCTGCTGCTTAATATCACTTACGATTCCCATTTCGGATTCATAATCTACACGAAGCGACACAATAAGTCTTGGCTCGTCTGTTCTGCGTTGACGCATTACATTTTGTATACCACGAAAATCGTCGGGTGGTACCAGCGCATCATCTACCTGAACGCGAGTATCACCAAAACCACCGCCGGCCAGCATTTGCGGGCCAACATAGATGTAGCTAACGAGTCGTTTTTCTTCGATGCGTTCGATGTTTTCAGCCGAAGTTAAATCTTGTCTTACCAATAATTCTACTTCACGGAGTACGGTTACAACCATGAAGAAAATAAGTAGGATAAAGATAATATCCGGCATGGAAGTGGTAGGGATTTCCTGACTTGTACTTGCCTGTTTTTTCTTAAAATGTGACATAAGTTTTCGAAATAAAGTTCAGTACTTGTTTAGGAACCCGCATCTGGCTCGGCCAGCGAGATATTCATAGGAAATTCCCGACGAATAGGATTAGGCTCGCCCTCAACATTTCGATATTGGGCGTAATCGGTATAACCGAGTTGTCTGGCCTGTTCGCTCCAGATAAAACGATAGGCGCCAATTACTTCGTCAAGCATTTCGATATAATCTTCGTACTCCGTCTGTCGGTCGGTTTTTATTGATACAACCGCTCTTTCAGGGCTATCCGAAAGGTTAGGATCGGCACCTCTGTTGGTTACAAACCGGATAACTTTTTCCTGAATATCGCCAATCGTTGCACGTTGCTCATTCACCAGAATACCACCTTGGGCATTCATCAGAATTTTAAGCATGTTTCTTTCGCGAACTTCCGGTGGCGGTTGCTCCGGATCTGGCGGTGGAGGAAGAACCAGTCCTATACCGGTATCGATATCAATGGTAGTAACAACCAGAAAAAACACCAGTAAAAGAAATGCGATATCCGCCAAGGATGAAGAAGGAATTTCGGCGCCTTCTCTGCCTCTTTTCTTTTTTAACATAATTGGTTGTTCCTTTAATTAGAAATTAGAAATCAGGCTTCGTGAACCAGAAGCCACCATTCCAACAAACATTAGAATGATCATAGCGAGAAGGGTATTAATGGCTGCCATGCCAAATGCGCCCGTCACCAGGTATGCTATTGCAAAAATAACCAAAGGAATAAAGAAGAAAACGATAGTTTCCAGCTTATGTTTTTGGTTAACGACATTCATTAGGCCAAAAACTGTAATTCCAAGAATCGAAATTACAACCAGTGCAATAGTGAATATGAGTGAAATTTGAATAATCATGGGTTTGCAGTAAAGTTATTTATAGCGTGTTTAGACTGCTCTGACCCGAAACGAGTTAGCTTTTAAAAAACATTAATGAAGCAAACTTATTATCGGCAATTGCAAAGAATATTGATATGCTGAATAGAGTAGACTGGTAAGTTCGGCTACAGCGTATTCTTTTAGAAAATGCTGTAGCCGGGGTTTACCAAAAACTCAATAGATCAACTATCTGTTTATTCTTATTCTTGAGACGGTGCCGGAGGATCAATCAGTGGCTTGCCTTTTTCCATAGCTGAGATAGAATCGATAAGAACAATAGAACTTTCTTCCATTTCTACTACTAGCCTGTCGATTTTTGAAACACAGTAATTATACCCAACCTGCAGTATAATAGCACCGATCAGACCTGCCAGGGTCGTAAGAAGCGCGGTTTTAATACCACCGGCAACAATACTGGGCGAAATATCACCTGCGCTTTCAATAGCATCGAAAGCCTCAACCATACCAATTACAGTACCCGTAAACCCAATCATAGGAGCCAGGGCGATAAACAGCGACAGCCAAACCAAACCTCTTTCAAGGAAACTCATTTCGATAGAGCCATAAGAAATAATTGCTTTCTCGGCTGCTTCAAAACCTTCATCTGCACGCAATAAGCCTGCATTAAATACAGAGGCTACTGGGCCTCTTGTGCTTGCGCACAACTCTTGCGCAGCGGGAATACCACCTTCCTGAAGCGCTTCCTTAACATCCAGAATAAACTGGCGGGTATTTATATCTGCACGATTTAGGGTTACAAGTCTTTCCAAAAAGATAGCTAGTCCGAATACTACACATACAAGTACAGGCCACATGAAGGCCCCACCCTCATTAAAGTATCTTACCAGCTGGCTGAAAGCTCCCTCACTTTGCAAATCAGCTGAAACCTGCATGAGGATTACACTAAAGGAGAAGGTCATATTACAAAACTCCGGTTTATTCTAAGTTGATTATTAAGCATAAAGTTGATGCGAAATTATAGATTATTTATTCCTAAATGTCAAAGCACAATTCATTTTTAAAGCAGACAGTTTAAGAATGTGTAAATTTAATACATTATAGCCTATTCTTTTTAAATTTGATTCAAAAAACTGCATTTAGTGTAAAACGAAGCGTCTGAATCGCGGGTCCGGTCGACACTGTTCGGCCGTCATAATTGATATTAGCCCGTAAATATTGGCTAATACGGTACGTTGCCTGCATCGACCATCTAACCGAACGTCCCGTGCCGGAGCCGTCTGTAAGCTCTATGAGGCTGCCGGGTGTAGGCGAACCCGACACTTCATTTGAGCGTAGCTCTGCGCGTGCAAACGTTTGTAGCGTATTTTGATAAAATAGTCTAAAATCACTAAAAATCCTTATTTCAGTTGCATCTGCCATTTGCTCCGGTCTGGTGTCTGAGCGTAATGCGAGTGCTGTACCGAACCCGGCCTGCAACGATCTGCTAAACGTATACCTTACTGATGGCTCAGCTTCGGTATAGCTAATTGTAAAACTTCGGTTGCCCAAATTGTCGCTACTCACTTCTCTCCTACCTACTGCTGTTTCCAGATTTACCTGTATTCCAGAAGCAAATCTGTAGCTAGAATCTGTACCAAACTCATTGCTAAACTGCTTCTCACCGCCCGAGGTGCGCTGGTTAAGACCCCGAAGCTGATTGTACCTTAAACGAACATCTGCCCGACGCACTTCCCGTAATAATTGAAGCTCTTGTTGCCAAAAAAGCCGGCCATCTATGGTATTTTGGCTGTTTAAAAAAGCAGCAGGATTTAGTAAAAGAATTTCTCCCAAAGAGGCGCCTCTGTTTTGTTCTCTTAGCTCGAAAAGCGAATTAAGCGCAATGTTTTTCCAAAAGCGCGAATCTATAATTCGACCGGGATCCAGTCTGCTTCTAATTCTGGTGTTTAAACTCGTAACAGGTATGAGCTCATCGGATGGCACAAACTGCCGAAGGTATATTCCTTCACCTGGTGTTTGCTCAGGAAAAAACTCGTCGAGTTGTTGTACTCCATCGCCGTTTAAATCTATCCAGATATAGTTTCCAAGCTCTGGCCCAACCTCAATATATGTTTCCTGAAGTAGTGGTCGTCGCTCGGTACCGGCTTCATACTGCCACTGAATCTGAAGTGCATTGCCTTGAGATCTATAGTCTGCGCTTAATCTCAACAGTGCAGATTCTTCTTTAATCGTTTCGCCTATGAGAGGTTCACCACTGGCCTGAAAGAGCTCTTTTTCGCGATAAATTATGCCTGCTGTGAAATCCAGATTATCACTTGGCTGCAGCTGCGAGTTCAATTCGTGTGTAAGGGTGATGGCTTCCCGGGCGAATCGACCATCGAGTTGGTTTTCATCTTGCCTGTAACCGACTGTATATCCTATGGTAACCCTTTCGGTTGGCGTAACTTGGAGGCCGGGGGCAAGTTCTGCAAAACGAAAGGAACCGGGCAGCAAATCATCCCCAAATATCTGCCTCCTTTGCTCCGCTTCGGCCCGCAGACCGGGTGTAATTCCTAAACCGAATAAACGAGTTGAATAGCGTGAATCTCCCGAATATCGAAGCCAGCTGCTTTCTTGTCCCGATAACAAATATTCACTAAACACATAGTCTGCCTGATGCCTTAATTGTGGCAATCCACCACCAGCCACATTTGCGCCTGCATTCACCCTAAAACTGCTGATATCAGGACGTTCAATATAACCTGCTCCCGCGCTTAGAGACGAGAATGGGCTTATCACCAGATCACTTTCCAAAGAAGTGAATAATTCCCTGGATTCTGCCGATGCCGGCAGATTCCATATTCGGTCGAACTCAGCATCCCTTACGCGGTCAAAAAACGAAAAATCGTTACCTGTATAGCGGTGCACAAGTCGTGCAGAAACTTTTCCAAACAGAGTTTCCACATCATCTACGCGCAAACCCGTTATATATCCTACGCTTTGTGTTACCGATTCTGAAGTCTGACTAAAACGGTTTACATCTAGTTCGCTTACCGCAGTTTCGGTGAACCAGCTAACCTTAGGAGTAATATCAAGGTTTGTTCGAACCGCCAGCATTTGCTGTTGGCGCGGCGCTGGTATTCTCCTGAAAGGCTCATAAGAACCCAAGCCGGGCCCTACCCATTCATAAACGATGCCATTTAGCGTGCTACTGGCTCTTCTGTAGGACCCCAAGCCATCACCAACCCTACTGAAGCGAACGCGCCATACGGCGCTTGTATCCTCGGGAGCTGCACGAAATATAGTAAACTGGTTGCCCTGGAATGTAGTATCGGCCTGTACGTACAGAATGAAACCGGCATCCGCACGAAATCCTACGTTTTCAGCACCCGAGATTACCGCATTTTCTACATCAGCCCCGGCTTCCCGCAGAATACGTAGCTCTTCGTCGGTTAGCCCCTCTTCGGCGTTCAGGCTCCTGCTGTCCGATTCACGAATAAAGCTGGCGCCTACCGCTAATCTGCCGCCGAGAAGCTCCGCATGTTCTGTCTCTGTTGTAATTAGCGTTCGGTTATACTCTTGGGTTACGTATTGAAAATCTACGGTTATACGACTATCTGTACCAATCATTCTCCGGTTCGTAAACGTTATTTCGCCAAGAGCATAGTCGATTACGTAGTCGTTTTCCTCGCCCCTGGTTAGTAATTGACCATTTAGCCAAACTCTTTCTGTACCAGCCAGCACTATTATGAATGTTTCGTTATTCGAGCCCGTAAGTCGATAGGGCCCTTGCACTCCATTTAAACCGCTGAAGGTCATTGCTCTGAACCGGCCGCGCACTACAGCCGCTGCGGCCTGCCAATCGCCGTAGCTATCCAGGCTCAACTGTACTTCCGCCCCTTGCAGTCTGCGGTTGATACGGGCGAAATCACTGCGGTCTAGAGCGACATCTACATCACCAAGCTGAAGCTGACCCTGCCTGTGTGATAGCTGAATGAATACACGATCGAACTCTCTTAAATTCTGCGTGGTTCCATCGGGCTGAATTGGCGTACTTTGATCGGTTAACGACGCTATTATTTCGATATCATCGGTTATGTTACCGCTTAACTCGAACCTTAGGCCACTTTCGAGAGATGCATCCTGATTTGTACCTACCGTAATACCCCGTGTAATACTTCCGCTGCGCTGAATATTAGTACTGCCGAACAAATCCTGACCAGCGGCAGGTCTGCTAATTCGGGTTTCAGCTGTTAGCGAATCGGCCAGCACTAAAGCTGGTAAATAGTCCTGATCGACATCATCTACCAGAATTCTTCTGAAATAAGCTAGTCTCAAATTAATAGGCAGTCTGTCGTAATACACCTTAATTACGCCATATTCTATACCAGCATACTCCATTATTCGCAGCAATTCCTGTCTGTCAATGGCTATATCACCGCTACGGGAATCTTTAACCGTCCATTCATTTAAAGTAACAGTGTTATGCTGATCACCAAATTTAAAGCGAATTTGAACCGAATTTTCTAAAATCCATTTATCAATATTCAATTCCAGAGGCTCGTTTTCAAGTGCACGCAGCGAATCTAGTTCAACTACAAATTCCTGCCAAAAACGATTTCCATCACTACTTTTTTCTGCATGCGAAGGCGAAAATATAGCATAGCCTGCGCTGCATAGAAAAAGCACTAATAATTGTGCCAAGAGCTTTTTAACATTAGATAGTAGCAAACGGATATTACCTGATAAGACGACAAAACAATAACTAGCGCTTACAAGAAGTTGGGCGGTCAGGTATTTCGGATAAATATATTTCTAAATTACCTATAACAATTTTATCACGTAAGTAAACAATATAATTAATACAAAATATACCTTAGCCTGCATTATTCACCGATTAATTTGGTTTTGTACAAAGCAGTTCACAGACAAAAAAGTACGAAGGCAAATCTAACTGCGTGAAATAGAAGTTTACACTTTAGATAACCTATCTAAATGATAGACATGTTGATACGCTCAATAAACCACTTCATTTGAAAAATACATGTTATAGTATAAAATCGGAACTGCATAGCACAAATTTAAGCGCCGTATATGGAAGAAAAACCACAAAGAGGCCGATTTAGAAACTAATGTGCTAATATGCTTTACATAATGTAAAGTTCATAGAGATTTGATTCTGAAATAGCATAAGAAAAAAATCGGATTTAACTTATTTAAACCCAAAGTACTCTGTTAGGTTCGAATTATAAACATAAAAAAAGGGGCAGGTAAAAACCGGCCCCTCATAATATTTTCCAAAGTTAAGAACAGCGTTCTATTACTGTTCGTCTTTAACAACCCAAAATTTGAGTGATGCTTTTACTTCGGAATGCAGATCTATGGTAGCAGTAAACTCACCAAGCTGCTTAACTTCCTGATCTAAAGAAATTTTACGACGATCTATGTCGAAACCTCTTTCATTCAGTTGGTCTGCAAGCATTTGGTTTGTAACAGTACCGAATATTTTTCCATCTTCGCCTGCAGTAACAGAAATAGTTACAGAGATATTTTGAATTTGAATAGCAAGCTCATCAGCATGGCTTTTAGTAGCCTGTAATTTACGAGACTTTTGCTTTTTCACTTCTTCAGTTGAACGAATAGCTCCGGCTGTAGCATAAACAGCCATGCCTTGCGGCACGAGATAATTACGGCCAAAACCATCTTTAACCGTAACAATATCTCCGGCAGAGCCTACTTTTTCAACATCTTGTTTAAGAATGAGTTTCATCGGAATAAGCGGTTAGGATAGGTTATCTTAAGTTTTCTGATACAAAGCTTAAAAGAGCCATTTGCCTTGCTCTCTTAATAGCGCGGGATAATTGGCGCTGAAACTTTGCACTCGTGCCGGTAACACGACGTGGAAGAATTTTTCCCTGATCGTTTATAAACCGCTGAAGGGTTTCTACATCTTTATAATCGATGTATTCTATTCCGGCTTTGGTAAATTTACACTCTTTGGTGCGCAGATTACCTTTTTTGGGGTGTTGTGGATTTTTTAACATGTTATAATTCCGGTAATTTATTTATACGATAAATGCTGATATGGTAACTGGAAAAAGAATTAGTCAGCGTCTTTTTCTTCGTCTTCATCTGGTATTTCAGGAAATACTTCAGGTACAGCGCCTTTTTTCTGAAGCTCTCTGTGCCGCAGCATTTTATTATCATACTTGATGGTCATATAGCGCATTACGTTGTCATCTATTTGAAGATTACGCTCGTAAGGTGCCAAAACATCACTTGGGCCGGTAAAGTAAACATTAACGTAGAAACCACTGCGCTTGCCATCAATATCATAGGCCAAACGTTGAATTCCCCATTCATTAACTTCGTCGAAATCACATCCCTTTTCTTTTAGATAATCGAGATGCTTGTTCATTGTAGCTTTTATTTCTTCTTCATCAATTACTGGATTGATGATAAGAAGATGCTCATAATAATTTTTTTTCATGAGTACCTTTGGGTGTTTATAAAAAAACAGCCACAGGCCTTTCCTGTGGCAGGCAGATTCTCAATATAAGGTAAATTATAAATTATTGCTCATTTTTTTTATTTCGCTCAGTCCTGCAATTGGCTTTAATGTAACTCATATGAATGTTACCTAAATCCAACAGGGGTAATTAATATTCAGATACATCACTTTTCTTATTCCAAATCCAACCGGAAAAGCAATAGTTCTTAACCGCATAAATCTACGATGATAAGTCAGAAATCGCACCTCAGTGTAAATAATATAATTTTCAATAGCTTAGGCTCACTAAAAGCTATTTAAGTATTTTATTTTGGATTTCATGCTTATTTATAGCACCATAAATAATGGAGACGATTTGATTTACAAGTATTTGCCAGACTAGATTTAAAGACTGATTTAACACAACCATTTTTAAACATAAAAAAAGCTCCGGCGCTGTACCGGAGCTTTTTTAAAAATTTATATTGAAAAGAAAGTTAAGGCAAAGCCTCTACGATTCCGCCTTCACTAAAGAAACCAAAAATTAATTCTGTTACTCCGGCCGGCACTACTCCGAAATATAAAGTGAGTACTGCCAGAAATACCAGTGAAAATGAATATACTTTCTTGGGGGTCATAAGTGTAACATTCTCTTTCCCCTCACGGAAGTACAGATATACCATAACGCGTAGATAATAATAAGCACTGGCTGCGCTGGCAAGCACACCTACAATAACCAAACCAACTAAACCAGCTTCGATACCTGCGGAGAAAACCAAATACTTAGCATTAAAGCCGGCAGAAATCGGGATTCCTGCAAGCGAGAAAAGGAAAATACTTAACAAAACTCCCATTATTGGTTTTTGATAACCTAAGCCGGCGTAGCTTTCAACACTATTAAAATGCACATCGTGATTTTTCTCGTAGTAAGCTACAACACCGAATGCTCCAACATTCATAAATGTGTAAGCAAGCAGATAGAACAGAACCGCACTGTAGCCTGCTACAGTGCCAGCGGCAAGACCTACAAGCAGATAGCCAACATGAGCTATGGAAGAGTAGGCAAGCATTCTTTTAACATTATCCTGTACCATAGCAACTACGTTTCCGAGTACCATGGTCATTACAGCGATAACGCTAAACATGGTGGTAAGTTCAGAGGACACATTAGGCAAAGCACGGTCGAGTACCAGTACCAAAGCTACAAAAGAAGCGGTTTTACCGGCTGTAGACATATATGCCGTAATTGTTGTTGGCGATCCCGTATATACATCTGGTGTCCACATATGGAAAGGTACAGCAGATATTTTAAACATGAAGGCTACAAGTAAAAGAGAGACTCCACCCCAGTAAATTAGACCTCCATCGGTATAAGCACCAATTACCTCCAACGAAGTTGAGCCTGTTGCTCCATACAATAGTGATATTCCATAGAGGAAAAATCCAGTTGAGAATGCGCCCATTATGAAGTATTTAAGAGCAGACTCAACACCAAGCCTTTTGTCTTTTAGAATACCGGCAAGCGCATACAAACATATTGACATGGTTTCAAGACCAACAAATACCGTAACAAGATCGGTCGCTGTGGCAAGTACAATCATGCCAAAGGTACAAAACATGATCATTGGATAAACCTGAGGGAAATTATGCTTTACCCCAACCAAATAATCATGTGTAAGAATTACGGTAAAAAACGTACCGAATACTACGATAAAAGTACCAAAGGCTGCCGTTCCACCTGCACCAGCCATACCAGAAAAAATTATCTGATCTTCGGCATAGAAAAGGTCGTAAGTAGCAAATGCCAGCGCCACCCCAAGAAACATCATGGTAGTGGTATAGATGGTACGTGATCTGGCTTTATAGCCGTCAAGCATCATTACGGTCAGTCCGCCGGCAGCTACAATAGAAGCGGGCAAATACTGTAAAAAATCGCTTACTAGTTCCATTAACTGTTATTTTGTAAAATTATCTATGCGTCTGGCTAGCTCAACATCAAGCTGTGTTACCTTATCCCCGGCATCATGCGTACATAGTCTTATAACTACATTACTGTACACGTTTTGTATTTCGGGATGATGCCCAAGATCTTCAGCCTCGTAGCTCAACCTAACAATAAAGGAAATGGCAGATTTAAAATCTTCGAAAGACAATTCCAGCCTTAAAGCATTGTCATCGAACTCCCAGTCTGTTAGTTCGCTTAAAACTTCATTAATTTCGCTTTCTGATAATACGTTAGCGCTCATCCTGGTCGGTTTTAGGAGTAGTGGCTTCGGCCAATGAAGGCGTTATATCGTAAAATTTTGAAGCCCAATTAGGTAAATTATGAATATCATTTTGAGCTGATTCTATTACAGCTATCCGCTTTTCGTCGGCTTGTTCGAGTAATACTGTTACCTGGTGCTCAGAATACTGAGTAAAATGAGTTGGCCGTACACCAATCCATATGATAAAAATCATTACGGGTATTAAAAGACCAATTTCACGTGCATTGAGGTCTTTCAAATTTTTGTTTTCTTCTTTGGTTACCGGGCCAAACATAACTCTCTGGAACATCCAAAGCATATAAATAGCTGCAAGAATGACTCCTGTTGTGGCAACAATGGCAAACCAGATATTTCCAATACTTTCGGAGGTAAATGCACCCATCAAAATAAGGAATTCACCCACGAACCCATTTAGGCCGGGTAATCCGATACTTGAAAAGGCTGCCAGCATAAACATGACGGCAAATACTGGCATTATGGTAGTAATACCGCCAAAGTCTTCAATCTGACGCGAATGACGACGATCGTAAATCATACCTACGATAAGAAACAAAGCTCCGGTAGACAACCCGTGGTTAATCATTTGAATAATAGCGCCTTGTACACCAATTACGTTTAGGGCAAATAGGCCAAGAACAACAAAACCCAGGTGACTCACAGATGAGTAAGCAACCAGCTTTTTCACATCTTTCTGCACCATGGCTACCAAGGCTCCATAAACTATACCTATCACTGCCAGAAAAGCTATATAAGGTGCAAATTCAAGCATTGCGTTAGGAAATAGCGGCAAACAAAAGCGAATTAATCCATATGTACCCATTTTAAGCATAATAGCTGCGAGCACTACCGAACCTGCTGTAGGTGCTTCGGTATGAGCATATGGTAACCATGTGTGGAATGGGAACAAGGGTACTTTTATAAAGAATGCCAGCGCAAATGCCAGAAAAAGCCATGTTTGCTCAACTAATCCTATTTGATACTCCATACCCGATAGTACTCGCCAATCGGATATAAAAACTCCGTTATTAATCGCTGCACCTGCATGGTAACCTACATATACCAGTGCAACGAGCATAATAAGAGAACCTACAAGAGTATAGAGAAAGAACTTAATTGTAGCGGCTATACGACCAGATCCACCCCATATTCCTATAAGGAAATACATTGGAATAAGCGTAAGCTCGAAGAAAACGTAAAAGACAACAAGGTCAAGAGAAGCAAAAACCCCAAGAGATCCCGTTTGAAGGATCATAAGCATGGAGTAGAAACCAGCTACATGTTTTTTAACAGAGGTCCATGCACCTAGAACTACAATCGGGCCGAAAAAAGTAGTGAGCATGAATAAGAGAAGACTTAAGCCGTCTAATCCAACGATGTATTTAATATCGAGACCGAAAACAAGGCTTCCAGACTCGGTAACAAACTGAGCTGTGTCTGAAGAAGCTACATCAAAATTAAATATCAGTGGCAGAGACACGGCAAAAGTAACAGATGTAGCCGCAAGCGCAATCCACTTTACTGCATCCTCACTTCGTGCGGCTAAAATGCCTATAAGACCGAGAAGAGGCAGATATATGGTCAGATTTAATAATGTTTCCATCAATACTGTCTATTACTAAAAGATTAACAATCCGATGATGAGTATCACTCCGATAAGGAATGCGATTGCGTATGTATGAATAACTCCTGTTTGAACAAATCGAAGCAAGCTTCCGAAAAATTGGACAACAGAACCAATAAGGTTTACAAAACCATCTATTATTTTAATATCAAAGATTGCGAGCACGCGATCTGAGAATCTATGACCGGGCTTAATAATAGATTTTTCGTAGGCCTCGTCGAAGAGATACTTTTCTTCCCAGGTTGTATAAAGTCCACCAAAACGTGCACGAATTGCTGCATCCGTTTCTTCGCCTTTGTCGTTGTCGTATTTTTTATAGGCAAATATAGTTGCGCTAACAGCAACAAGAATGGCAAAAGCTACCAGTGTCCATTTTATACCATAAGGCAGAATTATTTCTGCTCTGGTTGTAACACCGCTTAACCATGAGTATAGCCAGTTAATGGTAGCGTCTGTAGAAGTAAATGTAGTAACGAAGAATTCCGGTATACCCATAAAACCACCAACTATCGCCAGCCCGGCAAGCACCCATAGCGGTGCGGTCATAGAAACGGGACTTTCATGCAGATATTTAGCAGAGTCTTCGGCACCTTTTACTTTACCGGGCAGCTTAAAAGTACCATGGAAGGTAGTAAGCGTTAGCCGGAACATATAAAAGGCAGTAAGAAAGGCTGTGATTACCGCTAAACCCCAGAGACCAAAATAGATTGCCCCATATTCTCCTAAACCTGCGTTAAATAAATAGGCAAGAATTTCATCTTTGGAGAAAAAACCTGAAAAGAATGGGATTCCGGCAATAGCAAAAGTGGATATCAGGAATGTTTTATAGGTTGATGGCATATATTCACGAAGTCCACCCATATTACGCATATCCTGAGGATCGAAATGCGCGTCTTTCCCCTCATGCTCTAATTCATGCTCAACATGGTGCATAGCATGAATTACAGATCCTGATCCAAGAAATAAACATGCCTTAAAAAAAGCGTGTGTTATAACATGAAACATAGCAGCTACATAACCACCAGATCCAAGTGCGAGAAACATAAATCCAAGCTGAGATACAGTAGAATAGGCCAGGACTTTTTTAATATCGTATTGTGTTAATGCTATTGTAGCAGCAACTATTGCGGTCAAACCGCCAATTACAGCGACCAGAAGCATGGCCTCGGGCGAACCCATATACAGACCGGAAAATCTGGTAATGAGGTAAATACCGGATGTAACCATCGTAGCGGCATGAATAAGTGCAGAAACAGGTGTTGGTCCGGCCATCGCATCTGGTAACCAAACGAATAGAGGTATTTGAGCACTTTTACCTGTGGCACCTATAAACATCAGCACACAAACCCAAAAGGCGATATCTGGCGAAAAAGCAGCCATATTGCTGAAAATAACGTCGAAATCCAGACTACCTACAGCACGGAATACAAGGAACATCGCAATCAGAAAAGCAAAATCCCCTACCCTGTTGTAAATAAAAGCTTTTTTGGCGGCGCTTGCTTTTTCCATATCGCCATACCAAAAGCCAATTAGCAAATAAGAGCAAACGCCAACACCCTCCCATCCAAGAAACAGAAGCACCAGGTTATTTGCCATAACCAGGTTAAGCATTGCGAAGATAAACATATTAAGGTAGGTGAAGAACTTCCAATAGCCTTCATCATCCTTCATATAGCCCATAGAGTAAACGTGGATCAAGAAACCCACACCTGTTACTACCAATGCCATTAAAATAGACAACTGGTCTACTCTGTATGCTATGTCTGATGTAAAAGAGCCGGCTTCAATCCAGGTAAACAGTCGAACTACTGTAGGTTCAGAACCGGCATTCATTTCCAGGAATATCAGAACGGAAATTAAAAACGGAATGAAAACGGCTACTGTAGCCAACCAGCCGATCACACTTTTTTGTTTCCTATAGCTTTCAGAACTCAGCCCAAGCAAGCCGTTGATCAGAAATCCTGCCAGAGGAATCGCAATAATTAGCCAAACGTACTCAGCCATTTGTAAATATTAAATATGTTATTAGCTGTAATGAATCAATAAGGGCAATGCATTTGCGTAACAATAATCAGAGATTCGATTACGTTGTTTCAGCAAAATGCATTAAGCTGATAATTACCAGCGGAGGAGGTTAATTTTGCTGATATCTGCTGTTATGTTATTTCGATAAATCGCAATAACTATAGCGAGACCTACACAGGCCTCAGCAGCTGCAACACAAAGCACAAAAAAAACAAGTATCATCCCATGCACATCCCCCATAAAGCTGCTAAACGCTACAAGGCTTATGTTTACGGCGCTTAGCATAAGTTCTACGCACATAAATACAACAATTGCGTTTTTGCGGATTAATACACCCAGAACCCCTATCACAAAAAGCATGGCGCTAACGCCAAGGTACCATTCTAATCCAACCATGGCTTAATTTTCGTCTTCTACATTAATATTTTGCTGAGCGAGCAGCATAGCCCCAACTACAGCGGCAGTTAAAAGGATGGCCGTAGCCTCAAATGGGAGCAGGAACGTAGTAAAAAGCTCATCACCAATTGCTTCTACTGTTCCAACAGCCATCATTTCCTGAGTACTTACATCCGGTAGTGTGCCTGTAAATTCACCACCAATGTAAATAAGTTGTGCAAATACAACAATTGCGAGCAAAAACGCGAATATCTGTTTAAAATCTACCTGACTAAAAATTGTCTCATCCTCATCCATGTTAAGTACCATGATTACAAAGAGGAAAAGTACCATAATCGCCCCGGCGTACACCAATATCTGGATTACAGCCAGAAACTGCGCATTTAATGAAAGATAGAATCCGGATATTGACAGCATGTGCAGAATCAGGAATAATGCACTATTTACCGTATTTCTGCTAAATACCATTGCAAGCGCAGTGCCAATGGCAAATGTGGCAATGAATACAAAAAAGAAGGTTTCCATGTATGATTTGATTCTTTGAATTTTCGAGCCCAAATGTACCCAAATTTCTATCGGGCATCAATAGTCAATTACGTTTCTTGTCTTCTAATGAATTTTACTCTTCACTTTAAGACAGTTAAGGTACTCCGACGTCCGCATCTCAATGCCGTCTTTGTGTTGCTGAATTAGAGCACGCCGCATATAAAATTCATGTCTTAACAGAGCCTTAAGTTTGATTCATCACAAAATATTAATTAAACCGGCCAAATATCCGGTTTTAAAAAGCCATCTGCAAGAAATGAATACCTCTTAAACAATTTATGTAAAGTAAATTTGTAATAATGTAGTTGACATTACTAAACTTAATGGTATTCTTAAAGATGTATTAATTCGACGACTTACAACCCAAATTACTCCCTAAATTAGGGATCGTCCTTAATTTGTGATTTTAGTCAAAGTGATTCAAACATCAGTTTCAGGAACAAGTGACACTCACATAAACCACTATATTATAATAGCTTGCCATTTCCTATTTACTAAAAAAAACAAGACATAGACATCATCATAATTAAACTTCTTCTCCAAATATTTGCCTGTTCAATTTTACTATCATATAAGATCTCATTAGTTTGTAATTTGTGTCTATTTATCAGTAATAGTAGCTGCTGGAAAACCTTCTGATCGCTTCTGAATTCAAAATCAGCATAAGAAATAAAATAGCTACCTGCAGAAATTATCAGAAATTATTTTAGTATTAAGGGATACAGCTTAATCACTAATTAGCAACACAATTATCTGTATACCAATTGCTTCGCTTCCTAAAATTGCCTTGGCAAAAGTAACTTTAATACAAACTTTAGAGTCAAAATCCTTTTTGTTTTAGAAACTTGGCAGTCGCCAAAATATTTATTTTGCCAGGTATATTGAATCCATAATTTATTGCTTTAAGCAAAATTAGGGAGAATAAAATTTACAATCAGTCTAAATTAGAAATTCCGAATACAAAACTATGCAACAGCTAATGCCAGACATCGAAGAACTTCAGGGTTTAATTCAACAAAACAGTGCCTTCATAGACGAAATAAGAAAAGAAATAGCGGGTGTTGTAGTAGGGCAGTCTTACATGATCGACCGGCTACTGATAGGACTCTTAACAGACGGTCATGTTTTGCTTGAAGGAGTCCCCGGACTGGCAAAGACATTAACCGTTTCGTCTCTTGCAAAAGTTATTGATACAGGTTTTCAACGCATACAGTTTACACCAGATCTTCTGCCCGCCGATCTGGTAGGAACACTTATTTATAACCAAAAACTAGGCGATTTTACGGTTAAAAAAGGCCCCGTATTTTCGAATATTATACTTGCAGACGAAATTAACAGATCGCCCGCTAAAGTACAAAGCGCATTGCTGGAATGCATGCAGGAAAGACAAGTTACAATTGGTGAGCAAACTTTTGAACTAAAGGATCCTTTTTTGGTACTTGCAACCCAGAATCCGGTTGAACAGGAAGGAACATACCCATTACCAGAAGCTCAAACTGATCGTTTCATGTTTAAGCTTAAGGTTGGATATCCTACAGAAGAAGAAGAAATAAGCATTATTCGAAAAGTCGCTAAAACAAACAATCGAAACAAAACTAAACTGAGATCAGTTACTAATCCTGATGAAATTAAACGTGCTAAAAAGATTATTGATGAAATCTATATAGATGAAAAAATAGAGAAGTATATCATCAATCTTATTTTTGCTACACGAAAACCAATTGAATATAACATCGCAGAACTAAAACCCCTTATTAGCTTTGGTGCTTCACCCCGTGCTTCTATAAATCTGTATCTTGCTTCTAAAGCATACGCTTTTATGCAGCACAGAGCATACGTTACTCCAGATGATGTACGTGCTATTGCACATGATGTTCTTCGACACAGAATAATATTAAGCTACGAAGCTGAGGCTGAAGAAATGACTACCGATATGATAGTTGACAAATTATTATCAAAAATTCATGTACCCTGATAGTGAATTTATCGGAACTTTTGTATGATGATTAATATTTCCTTAATTTTAGTTTAGTACACCATTTCCAGCATTGCAAACTTAAAATCTATTTATTATGTCGCTAAAGATTAAAGTAATACCCCGTTCTAATGTAAGAATTACAAAAAAAAGTTCTTCAAAATTCAGACCGTTAATTGATGCTTTGCAGAACTTGCAACCCGGTGGAGATGCAATTGAGGTTACTTATACCAATGATAAAGAACTGAACTCCATGCGTAATGTAGTGTATACCTACAACCGCGAATCTGGCAATAAAATTAAAAGTGGCAAAGATGCAATGAACAGTAAAATCTTCTTTTTTAAAGATAAATAAATCATTGCTAACAGCATTTATGCAGTAAATTATATTTAACTATTTACTGTATATATGCTATATCTCAGATGAATGTATCATCACATGTGTTTTTTTTCACTGGGAATTAGTATGCTTATTATACTTTTCTTTACTGTTTACGATAAGTTGCTACTTTAATCTCAACTGTCGCAGTTCAAATTCAGCCATTATAAAGTAATGCCTGATAAAGTTTTCATAACTTTATTAATCCTTACCAATAGCAGACTTCTTTCTTTAAAGAAGCTTTCCAACCTTTTGTGCGGACAAAAGGTTGGAAAAAACCGCTAGGCTGGAGAAAATGGCCAGATGGGGTCTCAAATTATGAACTACGATTTTTGGGAATGAAGGCGGCTGACCGAAAGTACTACATGGAAACTGAATAATTTCAAAAAAACCAGCCGCAACGCGGTGATATTTCCGTAGCTCGGGGTGGCAGGTCGCAGCAATGCCCGGCCGTGAACCCCGGATGAGGAATGGATTTAAAAAGCCCGAGTCGTGATGCTTTTGAAAGCAGAAAATCGGCCGAAGGCAACGTTCTAAGCACATCAAAG